>DASWID010000012.1 GCA_036397855.1 Thermodesulfobacteriota bacterium
ATAGGGACCGAACTGTCTCACGACGTTCTAAACCCAGCTCGCGTACCGCTTTAATGGGCGAACAGCCCAACCCTTGGGACCTTCTACAGCCCCAGGATGCGATGAGCCGACATCGAGGTACCAATCCCCGCCGTCGATGTGAACTCTTGGGCGGGATAAGTCTGTTATCCCCGGCGTACCTTTTATCCGATAATCGATGGCCCTCCCACGTGGAGCCACCGGGTCACTAAGGCCTGCTTTCGCATCTGATCGACCTGTAGGTCTCACAGTTAAGCTCCCTTATGCCTTTGCACTCTGCGCCTGGTTTCCAATCAGGCTGAGGGAACCTTTGCACGCCTCCGTTACTATTTAGGAGGCGACCGCCCCAGCCAAACTACCCGCCTACCATTGTCCTGAAGCCGGATAACGGCCCTCAGTTAGAACTCTAGAACTACAAGGGTGGTATTTCACCTTTGCCTCCACCCTGCCCGAAAGCAGAGTTTCACAGGCTCCCACCTATGCTACGCATGAAGCACCAAAATCCAGTGATAGGATATAGTAAAGGTGCACGGGGTCTTTCCGTCCCGCAGCGGGTATCTGGCGTCTTCACCAGAACCACAATTTCGCTGAGCCTTTGGCCGAGACAGCGCGGCAATCGTTACACCTTTCATGCAGGTCGGAACTTACCCGACAAGGAATTTCGCTACCTTAGGACCGTTATAGTTACGGCCGCCGTTTACCGGGGCTTCGGTTCAAGGCTTCTCCTGGCAAGCCAGAATAACCCATCCCCTTAACCGTCCGGCACCGGGCAGGTGTCAGACCCTATACTTCGGCTTGCGCCTTTGCAGAGCCCTGTGTTTTTAGTAAACAGTCGTCACCGCCTATTCTCTGCGACCCACTTCGGCTTCAGCCGCGAAGGCTTACACCTACTGTGGGCACCCCTTCTCCCTAAGTTACGGGGTTAATTTGCCGAGTTCCTTGGCCAAAGTTCTCTCACGCGCCTTAGTATTCTCTACTCGCCCACGTGTGTCCGTTTACAGTACGGGCACCTAGTCATCAACGCTACGAGGCTTTTCTCGAAAGCATGGGCTCAGTCACTTTGTGGGGCTAACGCCCCTCGTACTCGCTCCTCAGGGTTATGAAAGGACGGATTTTCCAGTCCTTTCCCCCTACAAGCTTGAACCAGGACATCCAACACCCGGCTGACCTACCCTCCTTTGTCACCCCTTCGCTCCAACTAGGTGGTACGGGAATATTAACCCGTTTTCCATCGATTACGCCTTTCGGCCTCACCTTAGGTCCCGACTTACCCTGGGAGGACGAGCCTTCCCCAGGAATCCTTGGGCTTACGGCGAGGTGGATTCTCACCACCTTTATCGCTACTCATGCCGGCATTCTCACTTCCCAACAGTCCAGGCCTCCTTACGGTAACCCTTCTATCCGTTGGGAAAGCTCCCCTACCGCTACACTATTGTGTAACCCGTAGCTTCGGCACCAGGCTTAAGCCCCGATTCATTTTCGGCGCGAATCCGCATCGACCAGTGAGCTGTTACGCACTCTTTAAAGGATGGCTGCTTCTGATCCTACCTCCTGGCTGTCTGTGCGAATTCACATCCTTTACCACTTAGCCTGGATTTGGGGGCCTTAGCTGACGATCTGGGTTGTTTCCCTTTCGACCATGGAACTTATCTCCCATGGACTGACTCCCATGTTAAGCAAAACGGAATTCGGAGTTTGATTGGGTTTGGTAAGCCTTTCAGCTCCCTAGCCCATTCAGTGCTCTACCTCCGTCCGCCATCACATGAGGCTATACCTAAATATATTTCGGGGAGAACCAGCTATCACGAGTCTTGATTAGCCTTTCACTCCGATCCACAGCTCATCCGACAGATTTTCACCCCTGACCGGTTCGGGCCTCCACAGAGGTTTTCTCTCTGCTTCACCCTGGCCATGGATAGATCGACTCGCTTCGGGTCTATCTCCAGTGACTCGTCGCCCTATTCAGACTCGCTTTCGCTATGGCTCCACCTCGTTCGGCTTAGCCTTGCCACTGAAGATAACTCGCCGGCTCATTATGCAAAAGGCACGCGGTCAGGCATTCCGGCATGGGCGCATAGAATGCGCCCCTACAAGCATAGCCCTTCCACTGGTTACAGGCAGAAGGTTGCAGGTTCTATTTCACTCCCCTCACTGGGGTTCTTTTCACCTTTCCCTCACGGTACTTGTTCACTATCGGTCGACGGATCGTATTTAGCCTTGGAAGGTGGTCCTCCCAGATTCACCCAACCTTTCACGTGGGCCGGGCTACTTGGGAATGCAAACACGGAAGACCTTATACTTTCGCCTACAGGGCTATCACCTTCTTTGGCCTATCTTTCCAGATAGTTCGGCTGGCATGAGGTTTTGTAACTTCCTGAGAAATTCACAGATTTCTCCGCTTACACCCCACAACACTCTATGGGCAACGCCTGTGAGCTTTAACACCCATAAAGTTTAGGCTATTCCCCTTTCGCTCGCCACTACTAGGGGAATCTCGTTTGATGTCTTTTCCAAGGGGTACTGAGATGTTTCACTTCCCCCCGTTCGCTTCATAGGGCTATGTATTCACCCTATGATAGCCGAGGTTTGCTCGGCTAGGTTTCCCCATTCGGAGATCCCCGGATCAAAGCCTGCTTAGCGGCTCCCCGAGGCTTTTCGCAGCTTGCTACGTCCTTCATCGCCGTCCATCGCCAAGGCATTCACCATCTGCCCTACAAAACTTAACTGCAAGGCATGAAAAACCTTACATTCTAAAACGCGCCTTGATCTACTCAGCACAATATTCAATTGTCAAAGAACATTTGCGGCTCTATTGCCGCACAACAAATTTAATTTGCCACGAATAAACACGAATAAATTCAAAGTAAAGTATTCGTGAAAAATTTGTGTTAATTCGTGGTGCCTTAAATGGAGGTGAGCGGAATTGAACCGCCGACCTCCTGCTTGCAAAGCAGGCGCTCTCCCAAACTGAGCTACACCCCCAATTCTATGAATTCCAAATCACAAATCCAAAATCCCAATCTTGAAATTTGGTGCTTGAAATTTGGTACTTAATAATGGTGGGCCTAGGTGGAGTCGAACCACCGACCTCACCCTTATCAGGGGTACGCTCTAGCCTGCTGAGCTATAGGCCCAGAATTAAACTATGCCGGATACAGGATACACGATGCATGCTTTATCTTTATCCTATATCATGCATCTTGCGTCCTGCATCCATTATATCAAGGTCTGGCTTAAGAGCACCATATATATAGCAGACACAGCAGAACTGAATAAACACTAGCAAGGTAACTCCGTGTAAAAGGAGGTGATCCAGCCGCAGCTTCCGCTACGGCTACCTTGTTACGACTTCACCCCAATTACCAGCCCTACCTTCGGAGCCTGCCTCCCCTTCGACAAGCTCAGGGGTTAGCTCAGCCACTTCGGGTAGAACCGACTTTCGTGGTGTGACGGGCGGTGTGTGCAAGGCCCGGGAACGTATTCACCGCGGCGTTGCTGATCCGCGATTACTAGCGATTCCGGCTTCATGCAGGCGAGTTGCAGCCTGCAATCCGAACTGAGACGAGCTTTGATGGGATTAGCTTCTCCTCACGGGTTTGCAACCCATTGTGCTCGCCATTGTAGCATGTGTGTAGCCCAGGACATAAGGGCCATGATGACTTGACGTCGTCCCCACCTTCCTCCGGCTTGTCGCCGGCAGTCTCTTTAGAGTGCCCACCTGAAATGATGGCAACTAAAGATAAGGGTTGCGCTCGTTACCGGACTTAACCGGACACCTCACGGCACGAGCTGACGACAGCCATGCAGCACCTGTGCTGACTGTGTGAAGACAAGCTCCACAGCACCCCATGCTTTCACATAGGCTTAAGCCAGCATGTCAAACCCTGGTAAGGTTCTTCGCTTAGCATCGAATTAAACCACATGCTCCACCGCTTGTGCGGGCCCCCGCCAATTCCTTTGAGTTTCAGCCTTGCGACCGTACTCCCCAGGCGGGATGCTTAATGCGTTAGCTCCGGCGCGGAGATATAAACCCCCACACCTAGCATCCATCGTTTAGGGCGTGGACTACCCGGGTATCTAATCCGGTTCGCTACCCACGCTTTCGTCCCTCAATGTCAGTAACAGGCTAGTTAGCCGCCTTCGCCACTGGTGTTCCTCCCGATATCTACGCATTTCACCGCTACACCGGGAATTCCGCCAACTTCTCCTGTACTCTAGCTCCGCAGTTTTAGATGCAATTTTAAGGTTGAGCCTTAAGCTTTCACATCTAACTTACAAAGCCACCTACGGACCCTTTACGCCCAGTAATTCCGAGCAACGCTTGCCCCCTCCGTATTACCGCGGCTGCTGGCACGGAGTTAGCCGGGGCTTCCTCTGGAGGTACCGTCAAGTCTGTGAGGTATTAGCCCACAGACCCATCGTTCCTCCTGACATGGGTTTACAACCCGAGGGCCTTCTTCCCCAACGCGGCGTCGCTGGGTCAGGCTTTCGCCCATTGCCCAATATTCCCCACTGCTGCCTCCCGTAGGAGTCGGGGCCGTGTCTCAGTCCCCGTGTGGCCGTTCACCCGCTAAGGTCGGCTACCCGTCTTAGGTTTGGTGAGCCATTACCTCACCAACTGCCTGATGGGACGTGAACCTTTCTATAGGCGATAGCTAGTTGCCTAGCCACCTTTTACCCCTTTGTCCTCGAACAATGTGGTCTTATCTGGTATTAGTCCCAGTTTCCCGGGGTTATCCCAGTCCTGAAGGCAAGTTATCCACGTATTACTCACCCGTTCGCCGCTCAGTGTATCTAGGGGTTACCCCCGCGATACCTTCGCTCGACTTGCATGTGTTAGGCACGCCGCCAGCGTTCGCTCTGAGCCAGGATCAAACTCTTCATTGAAACTCATTAATCTACTGCTAGCGTATATTCGCCCGCATGTGTCTGCTATTAAATTTTCAAAGAACTAATCAATTTATCAATAATTATTAATTGATTTAAGTCAAGAGATATGTATTATACAAAATGAAAACTACTTGTCAATAAAGAAATACTAAATGAAAAATATTTTGAATCAACTGGTCTCAAGTCGCCAAAGATCAGCCAGAAAATTTACGTATTTTTGATCAAAATATTCATCTATATTAATATAAGCATAAAGTGAGTGAATAAAACTACGATTTATCATGATACGATGAGAGACATCATTAAACTTTATTTTATTACCACTTATCCAAAACCAATTATACCCATGCTTAGGGACATCCTAGAGAGTAATTTTTAGTACAAATGAAGGTCCTGATATATACACATGAGTTCCCCCCATTTCTTGGAGGTCTAGCTAAAACAAGTTTTAAGCTAGCAAGCGGTTTTTCTGAGGGAGGTTTAGAAGTAACTGTCTTAGCCCCACGTTATTCAGATATGGATAATGAGGTTGACATTGAATGTAAATTCCAGATAAAAAGAATGACAGGTCTATCCAGAAACCATGGTATACCTTCGCCTTTGCCAGAAGCGGCCGGCATTTATTCACTATACACCGCGATGAGAAAGTATCGGCCAGATGCTCTGTTGGTTATCACCAGGGAGGGACAAACTTCAGGAGGACTTCTACGTGATTATCCCTTGAAGGTAATTGTGAGAGTCGCGGGCTATGAAGCATATCGATATCTTCTTGGTAAAAAATTTTATAACAGACTGCTCGGAAAACCTATAAAAAGACTTTATATGAAAGCATCGACAATCGTTAGCCCTAGCCAATCTACCAGAGAACTATTGGAATTAGCGGGAATACCCAGGGATAAGATCGAGGTGATCTATAATGGTGTCAGCGACGATATGTTATCTCACAAACCAGACACTGATGCCCTGAAGAAGCTGAGAGCCAAGTTTAATTTGAAAAATGAGGATAAATTAATCCTAACCGTTTCGAGGCTGGTCCCCTCAAAAGGACATAAAGAAGTTATAAGAATCCTACCTCGGTTACTCAAGGAATTTGAAAACTTAAAATACCTGATTGTGGGAGAAGGGGGATACGAAACAGAGTTAAGAAATTTAGCATCTGAGGAAGGTGTTATCTCGAGTGTAATTTTTGCAGGTCCCGTGACATATAATGATGTCAAAGATTATCTTGATCTCTGTTACTTATTTGCAATGCCAAACACCTCTAATGAAGAAAAAGAAAGTATCGAAGGATTGCCTAACGTGATCTTTGAAGCTATGGCAAGGGGAAGGCCAGTAATTACAGGAACTGAGGGAGGGGCAAAAGAAATAGTTGAGCATGGCGTAAATGGATTCGTGGAAGATGGTAATAATATAGACGCAATTTATGAGCATATTTTAGACCTCCTCAAGAACGAAAAAAAGGCGAAAGATTTTGGTGAAAACTCACGAAGGAAAATAGCAGAGGGTTATACTGAAGCCAAAATGATTCAGAACTACTTAAAAATCATTTATGATCAACGATAAATCTACTGAAAATCAACTGTGCTGCTGATCTACGCTAAAAGAATGCCAGAAATTAAACCAATCTTAGGGCTAGCACTATTTCTAGAAGTAATTTGACCAATCTACTTCGATACTTGCCTATGTCCATTTTTCCTTCCACATTTGAAAAACTAGCAAGAACCATATTTTATTGACATTTATAGAAACACCGCTATAGAAATCCTTAATATAGGATGAAACCACCTCCGAGTTAAATATCCCCTCTCTTCGTAACCTGTCCTCATTCAAATACTCCTTTACAACCTGATGTAGTTCACCCTTTAGCCACCTTGATAAAGGTGCCACAAAACCCTGTTTAGGCCTTTCTATTAATTCTCTTGGAATGTGTTTATATAGAACTTTCCTCAAAATATACTTGCTTGTACCTTCATGATACTTGAATTTCAATGGTACACGTGCTACAAACTCTAGCAACCTATGATCCAAGAATGGCTCCCTTCCCTCAAGGCTTACACTCATCGTGGCCCTATCAACCTTTGTCAGGATATCGTCTGGGAGATACGTCTTGAAGTCTAATGCCATTACCTTATTTAATAATTCATTGTTAGGCATTGATTCGATTGTGTCAACATAAGCTGCGTCGTATGAGTAGTTATATTTATAGTCAATAATGCCTCCTAGTTCCTCCGTGGTCCATTTACTTAGGTTGCACTTGTACATCTCGATAAGATTTCCATTGTTGGACTCGATTAGCATATCTCTCCATTTTATATACTTATCCTTTATCTCTTTAACCTCTGGCATAACTGCCTGAAAAGTTCTATAAAAATCGTCAACCCTGGAGGGATTTAGGCTTGTCATTGATTTAATGACGGAATTAGTCAAGAATTTGGGCAGTCTTAAAAACTTTTCGTATAATCGCACATAGGCCTTATATCTCGAATATCCACAAAAAAGCTCATCTCCACCATCTGCTGATAGAGCAACAGTTACATCTTTTCTCGCGAGTTGAGATACTAAGTATGTAGGAATTACAGAATGGTCACCAAGGGGTTCGTCATATATCTCGGGAATCTTGTAAATTATATTTGCAGCTTCCTCGACCGATAAATAGTACTCAGTATGATCGGTCCCAAGATAGCTTGCGATACTTTTCGACCAATCAGCTTCGTTCAGACCGCTTTCATCAAAACCTATGGTAAAGGTCTTTAATTTACTTCCAATGTTATGTTGCAGTAATGCTGTTACTATACTAGAGTCTAAACCACCGCTTAGAAAAACCCCAACGGGAACATCAGAAATGAGTCTATACTTGAAAGAATTCACTAAAAGATTTTCCAGCTCCAAGGTAATTTCCTCTTCAGTGCCCTCGATAGGATCCGCATTATAAAAATCAACTATATCCCAGTATTTTTTCTCAACTAATTTATTCTTATATAGACAAAGATAATGGCCTGGCTTCAATTTAAACGTATCGTGAAAAATTGTATAGGGTGATTGAATAAAACCGAATCTCAGATAATGAGGCAGTATACTCAGATTGATTTCTTTCCTGAAATTCGGGTGTTTAATTAAAGCCTTTAATTCCGAAGCAAATAATAATATGCCATCTTTAAAAAAGTAATATAAAGGTTTGACCCCTACCCGGTCTCTAACCAGATATAGTTTTTGTTGATTCCGATCCCAGATTGCGAATGCAAACATTCCAATGAATTTATGCACACAATCTATTCCCCATTCCTCATATGCCTTAACTAAAACCTCCGTGTCGGTGTTGCTCTTGAAGGCATATCTTTTTTTCTCAAGCTCTTCCCTGATCTCCTTAAAGTTATAGACCTCTCCATTATATGTTATCCATACCGAACCGTTATCGTTCGACATTGGCTGATGGCCGAGCGAGGAAAGATCAAGAATCGACAACCTCGTGTGTGCCAAGCCGACATTATGCTCTTGATCAATGTATAAACCCGAATCGTCAGGTCCTCTATGAGCTAAGGTATCTCTCATCGATCTCAGTATCGACTCATCAGTACATTTATTTATACTACAAAATCCTACTATTCCGCACACGTTTATTTCCTAAAATTACATTTTTACCAAAAGAAACAATTCTGATGGTTAAATGAGACCAATAGATTTTAAGTTTTAATTCTTAATTAGCAATCATGAATTCTCCAGATATGTTGTAGTAGAATAACGCAGATTTAGAATCCATCTAAACCATTTAGTATTTTTTTTACCCTTTCCTCCCATGTGTAATTCTTTACGTCGGAAGCGGATTGGAGGGATATTTTTTCAGCAAGAGCTTCATCTTCTAACACCCTCTTAATACCTTCAAATAAAGAATCAGCACTATCGGGACCGACTAATAAGGCATTTATTTTATCACTAAGTATTTCAGAGATAGCGGGGAGATTTGTCGCAACTATTGGGCGGCATGATGCCATAAACTCAAACAGTTTTAAGGGAGAAGTAAACCCAATAGCGTTCGTTCCATCCTGGATTGTCATGTCAGATGTATAGGGTATCACCAGTGCGTCAGCAGAGAAAAGGTACAGAGGTACAATATTGTGTGGAACAAAACCAACAAACTTAAAGTTCTCTAACTTCTTTTCATTAGCTATGTCTCTATAGATATTAATATCACTCTCAAGTCCTCCGACTATCAAAAAAAGCACATCTTGAAGCCTGCTTGAAACCCTGATCAGCAGATCGATACCCCGTCCCCTATACATGTTTCCAGAGTAGCAAACAATTTTTTTATTTACGGGAAGATTAAGTTTCTTGCGAGCTTCCGACTTTGAGGGAATATTTTGGAATTGTTCTAAATCTACGCCATTATGGGCAACAACCAGCTTTTCGTCCGGGAGACCCAACTGAGAGTATATTTTCCCTAAGCCCCTAGAGTTTGTTGAGAATCTTACTAAATATTCCGATTTCTTGAACATGTTAAATGCGAATCTTGCAGGTCCATTCACCAGTGGATGATGGGCATCATAAATTGTTGGTATTCTAAAGAATTGGGTGGAAAGATAAGTAAAAATGATATTCCTAGTAAGTACTAAATTGTACTTCTGTTTATTGAGCCATACATAAAATGAACTATAGGTACCGTGTATAAAATGCCTTAAAGAGCCGTTAGTAGAGGGGATTGTAGTTATTACATTGAAAATTGGTTCAACACCATAACACTTAAAAATATCAAATTTTGAATCATAAGACTGAAGTATAAGATCGACATTAATTCCCAGCCGAGCAATAGCCTGGCACATTTTCATCACATGTATAGGACTTGCTCCCCTTAGAAAAAGCTCAGGACTACCGACATATGCAACTCTTAACCGCGTTTTATCTTTCAACTTTGCAGTAAATACTCGAAGAATAAACTATATATCAAACCAGTATAAGCTTTTAATTAATGACAAACATTTAATATACTATTAGGGGATTTATTATAACTGAAGAATATGATTTATTTTAAGTTCTGGCATAGGACTTTCCGATAAAAATTACACCGGTGGATTTGTATAATGATAAAGACATGTCCTTTTTATATGAATTGTAAGCATGTATTGAAATCGTTGCTCAACTCAGTCGAAAAAAACAACTATAGATCATACATATAGGGCATGAAGAATGGTGGTTATCCATACCTAAGTGATTCGATCGGATCCAACTGAGAGGCTTTTCTTGCCGGGTATATACCAAAAAATATCCCCACTATTGCAGCAAAACAAAAAGATAAGATAATTGAAGTTGCTGAAACAACCGATGGCCAATTTGTGAATGATGATGAAATTATTGATCCCAATATCCCTAAAATTATCCCTATGAACCCACCAACTACCGATAGTAATACAGCCTCAATCATAAACTGGATCAGTATATCCCACTGCTTAGCTCCAACAGCCATTCTAATCCCAATCTCCCTTGTCCTTTCTTTCACAGATACAAGCATGATGTTCATTATTCCAATTCCACCTACTACGAGAGATATTGAAGCAATGCTCCCAAGAAGGATTGTCATTATCTTTGAAACGGTAAAGATTCTTTCTATATGAACGAGTTGGGTATTTACGTAGAAATCATCTTCCAAATCATCTGCAATCTTTCGTCGATCCCTTAAAATTTGCGTTATCTGCTCCTGTGCTATGGGAACATCTTCAGTTGAGTTCACTGAAACTGATATATTTTCTATATAAGAAATGCCCATTATTCTTTTCTGAACGGTTGTATAAGGGATAATTACCAGATCATCCTGATCCTCACCACTAGGGGTCTGCCCGATAGGGCTCATCACTCCAATTACTCTATAAGAGAAGCCCCCTAATCTTATTATCTTTCCTGTAGGATCCTGATTACCAAATAACTTTGATGCGACTGTAGTGCCTATGACACACACTAATTCAGCATTTTTTACGTCTTCATCATTAAAAAAACTCCCCCTTTCGGGGAACCAGTCGTTGATATAGGTAAATTCCTGGGATACACCTACTATTGTAGTGAACCAGTTCATGTTACCGGAGGCTATTTGTTCCGCTGTATCAATTATCTCCGACACGTGTTTGACAATGCTCAGACCTCTAATTGCATCGGCGTCACTGGCCATTAATGGCTTTTCCTTGTTTAGATTCAGCGTGGTACCACTCCTTGCTCTTTTCCCCGCATTAACAATTAGCGAATTGCCACCTAGACCTGTTAAATTTTCCTCTATCATGAGTTTTGCACCTTGCGTAAGAGCCATCATAGTTATTACAGCAGCAACCCCTATGATGATACCTATAGTAGTAAGGATTGAGCGAACTTTGTAACTTCTTAATGCCTTGTAAGCAATTTTAGATGCAACCCATAGACTCATAACAATTCTTTATCAATTAAAGTATATCGATTCTTTCTAACTCTAACCCAGCACCGATTCAATCAATTGAATATCGATAATCCAGTCCTTGCAATCTATTTAAGGATTTTTATCCATCACAATCTCAATTACCATTACTCAAATATCTCTTCTCCCAAATCTTGAACACAAGAAGGGAAAATAATTTTCTGTCCTGATTTAACAAATGACTTGAATGAAGACGCAGAAGTTTTTTTATATAACTCCTCTTAAAAAATTTTTCCTCGCCACCGAGCAGTATATCCGTTACGTGTTCTCCCCATTCATTTCTAATCCACTTAGCTAAGGGTGGATTAAGGCCTCGCTTCCTGTTTAAAGGAAATTCAGGGGGGAGAAACTTGGCCGCAAGTTTCTTTAAAAGATATTTTGTTACCCCCCCTCTAATCTTCATATTCCCTGGTACCTCGGTAAAAGCAAACTCTATAAGTTTCGTGTCCAGAAATGGAGCTCGCACGCTGATCGAAAAATTCCTACAAATCTTTTCGATCTTTGGGAGAGAATCATTAGCGGTGTCAATGAGTTCTAGATATGTCAGGATGCCAGTCAGTGAATCTGTGTTTGGTAGATCTTGCCTATCGGGATCATATAATTTGTTTCCAAGCTCATCCAATACCCAATCTTGGAATAACCTTTCTCTCAGCGGGGTACTAAAAACTGTCTCCCTCTTTGAATAGAAATCAATCGGTGATAAATTCTCCAGAAAGATTCGCCACTTAGCTTCTTCGGGTATAAGTTTGACGATATTTCTCAAAACCATATCGAAAGGCGGCACGACAAACTTGTTAATCCTCATATTTCTAATAACCTGGGAATGGGTCCTCATTCCAGTAAAAAGGCTGTCTGCCCCATCGCCTGTCATAACTGCATCAACGCTTTCTCCGGCAATCTTACAGCCATAATATGTTGGGATGATAGATGGATCACCAATTGGTTCATCGAAAAGAAAGACAGACGCAAGAAAATCATCAAAATTTGGCCCGACGAGAACTTCTTTATGGTCTGTATTAAAATAATTCGCAATCAGTCGAGAATAAGGCAACTCGCTATATTTATCTTCATTGAACCCGACACTAAAGGTCTTCACGCGGATTGGGGAAATCCTGTTCATTAAGGCCACGATCAAGCTAGAATCGACTCCACCACTAAGGAATGTACCCAAAGAATTTTCGCCTTTCATTCTTAATTTTAAGCTATCGATCAGTATTTCCTCGAGCCTCTCTAGAAGTTTAGCTTCGTTCCCTTTTTCAGGTTCAAAAGTAGGAGGCTCCCAATATCTTCTTGTTTCAAGCATTCCAGACTTTAAATCGAACCTGAGTACCGCACCCGGAAGAAGCTTCTTTATATTTTTGAAGATGCAAAGTTCATCGGGAATATTACGTGAAGCAATAAAGTGGTTTAATGCTGTTAAATCAATCTCTCTATGAAACTGCGGTGTTTCAATTATTGAATCAACTTGCGATGAAAAAATAAATTTTCCATCATGATTTGTATAATAAAGGAATTTCTCACCCACCGGGTCTCTTGCTATAAATAAAATTCCTTTCTCTTTATCATAGATACAAAAGGAAAAAGCACCGTTAAATTTCCTCACACACTCTTCTCCCCATTCCGTGTAAGCACAAGCAACGAGCTCTGAATCAGTTCCACTCTTAAATCTACAGCCCCTTTTTTCTAAGGTAACGACAAGTTCTTTATAATTATAAATTTCACCCTGGTATGTAACACTTATAGAATCTTTTCGCCCCGCCAATAATTCCTCGTCATTTAGAATTACGTTTTCCCCATCGTAAATGCCAAATATCTTACTCATGAGCAAGTATTATGAATCAATCAGTCGCATTTACAACCTCATTATTGTCGTATGACTGGAATAATCGTTGGTGAGAAACCACCAGTTAATGGTCAGCGATGTTACCATTCATTCTGTTAATTCTTGAGGGACGGGGTTAAAAGACCGTCTAATGTTTATGGAATTTGGAAAAAGTGAACTTATCTGGATGAACGTAATAATCAAATAAGCAAAGCCTGACCCGAGTCCCTCACTTTATTTTACGGAATTCTCTAAGTCCAGCTGACATAGAAAATACGATGTTTGTCTTTAAAAAAAACAGGCTCACGCCTTTTTCCACGTTGAGTGATATGGTGTGGTAAGTCAGCAAATACGGTTCTTGCAACCCTGGGCATATACATAAAGTCTAGCATCATATACATCCTTAAAGGGTAGCGTCCCCTTTAATTCCGCGTAAAAAATGGCTTTGTATTTCCTATAGATATAAAGCGGGCTATGGGCTCCGCGGAGGAGGTTGGTTCACCTGCACCTGACCCTGCACATTGACGATCCGCTGGCTCACCCAACCGCGAAGGCCAGTGAAGAGGGCGGCAGCCGCCTCCTCGCTGTCGAACCCCGCATACGGATCTTCCACGAGTGCCGACGTGACCGCCGCCTCCACGCCGTTCAGGAAGTTGTGAAGTGCCGTCTCGGAGAGCGGGCCGGTCATCGGATCGAGGAGACCCATCATGATTGCATTATACTGCGTGCGAAACGTCGGATGGCTGAGGATCACGCGCTGGTATTCCGTCTGACTGAACCCCTTCCGCACCTGCTTTGCGTAGATGTTCGCCCCGACGTCGGTGATCGCACCGTCAAGGTCCCACATCAAATACAGCCGTCTGCGCTCGGGGAACAGGTCCGTGTTGAAGTCGATGTGCCGGAAGTTCTTGCCGTGGGTGAACAGCGCGTCGCCGTTCGAGGAGAAGGCATCAACGGTCCCCTGCGTAGCATGATCTGCATGTCGATGAGATCGGGCAGCTCCGTCCCCAGCGTGACGTCGTCCGGCGTGGGGCATGGCGGGTTCTTCTTGGTGCCGACGGTGAAGGGCGCGTAGCAGAGCGCCGTCCATGCTGGGCTGTGGGGGAGGTCGCCGTCCTCGAGTTCGAAGGACCCGGCGCCGAGATCGTCGATCTCGTAGAGCCACGAACGTCTCACTCCCTCCGAAGTAGTCCCCCTGGGAAGAGCGCGGTTGCGAAGGAACTGGCTGTCCCGCTCCTCCACATTGATGTACACGCCGACGTACTGGCCGTTGATGACGAGACGCACCCAGGCCGCAAGACCAGCGTGGTAGTCGCTCGGGTAGAAGCCCGGTCCGGTTGCCATTTCGTGCAGATTCCAGGCGAGGCCCTCGGAGACTGGATCGGTGTCAGCGCCGTTCTCGAGGCTCAGCTTAGTCAGGCTACGCCACCGCTGCCCGCTGACGAACTCGTTGATGTCCACCTTGTACCCCACCTTGATCGGGTCAGCCTCGGACGGCAGGGCACGGCTCGACTTGCGGCGCACAGAGACGAGGAGCTTGGCATCTTCCTCTCCATTTGCCCAGAAGAGCGCAGGCACCTCGATTTCGTTCGTGGTGTCATGGCGGATGGTGTCCCAGTCGGTCTGCTCCATCTCTAGATTGAGCGTGAGGACCTGAAACGGGTTGAAGACATCCACCCAGGTCTGAGCCCAGGCGGGCACAGGAGCGATAAGACTGAGCGCGATGAGCAGAATCGCTAGATAGCGCATAACTTGTCCTCCCTCTCAAAAAATAAGTAGACTGCAAAAATGCAGTATAATCAACTGCTAAGGGTATTGTACTGCAAATATTTTAATATCCGTACTATAACAAATCTGATTTTATGTCAAGGGAACGAGTTAGATCATAATTAGAATTCCTCGAAATTGGGCTTCGTATCTCCTGATTATTTTAGGTTCAGGCGATCGGAGGTACTAGTATCATATGAGTTGATATGAATAATGAATAAGGGGTCAAACTTTATGGCACGTCCACCCTACAAAACAGTGGCTATCTACTACAAACCGAGCCGCTACCTCATTTAATGTGGGATCGCATAGCCTCTCCAATACATACATTCCGAACAGGGCAATATTTTCTGTTGAGTGAACCCATTGTTCATGACATGATAATAAGCTCCTGGACATTGAATTCTTCGCGGGCGAGACATTTAATAGAAGTTTAGATAAAGATGATAATTAGTCAACAAAAGATTTGACCCCTGACTTTTTTTAAGTAGTTTAAATTATTTTATTTTTGTTCTTCTACCCTTCTATTTTTTAAATCAACATTGATACTTTTCTCATCAAGATCTTCCTCTTTCTTGCCATCTTTCTTTTTTTCATTATCAATTAAAAGATAACTGGAGGACTAAAGTCCTCCGCTACATGTGTATTCACTGCTGGAAACCGATCCTACGATCAATCCGTCTGCCTCCCCTTTACCAAAGGAGAGAAGCAAATGACACCTCGTGGGAATTGCTTTGCGGGAGCGTAATTGGTGGAAGGAGGAGATTGCTTCGTCCCAGATCCTGAATCTAATTCAGGACTGGTTTCTCGCAATGACACTTTCGTGGATTCGCGATTACGCTTGTGCCCGAATCCTTCAATTCGGTATTCTTCGCGAATGACAGGCCGTGAGATTGCTTCGCAGGAGCCTGTACTGAGTGAGTCGAAGTGCTCAAATGACAAGTTTTATAAATTTGAGCACTCTTATTCAGTGTGATAGAATCCAAGCAATCATGAAGGTCAGATCGATAAGGGGCTTTAATGACATACTGCCTGAGACGACGAAGAGATGGCATTTCATAGAGGAAGCGGCTAGAAAAACATTTGAGCTATATGGCTTTTCCGAAATAAGGACTCCTGTAGTTGAATTTACGGAAATATTTGCAAGGAGTATAGGAACAACAACTGATATAGTCGAAAAGGAGATGTATACATTTAAAGATAGAGATGGTTCATCTATCACACTTCGCCCAGAATGTACTGCCGGTGTCGTCAGGGCATTCATAGAGAATTCCGTATATGCCAAGTCACCGATCGCAAAGTTCTACTACCTGGGCATGATGTTTAGACACGAAAGGCCCCAGAAGGGACGGTACAGAGGGTTTAATCAGATTGGTGCAGAATTATTTGGGACAAAGAACCCGTATGCAGATGCCGAAATAATTAATATGCTATGGGAGTTTCTCAAAACAATTGGAGTAATCGGCTTGCTCAGGCTTGAGATAAGCTCTCTGGGGGATGAAAATTGCCGGCCATTGTATATAAAAAAGCTAGTCGATTTCTTCAAACCACTGAGGAATGTCCTCTGTGAGAATTGTCAGAGGAGGCTTGAACTGAATCCACTGAGAATACTTGATTGCAAAGAAAAAAGATGCAAGGAAATTTCACGAGACGCTCCTTCAATGCTTGATAGTCTCTGCACCGAATGTACGGATCACTTTGAGCGAGTTAAAAGCTCTTTGGACGGCTTCGGTATTAATTTTGTAATAAACTCGAGGATCGTAAGGGGCCTCGACTACTACACTCGCACCGTTTTCGAAATTACAACAGAAAAACTTGGCGCCCAAAATGCAGTAGCAGCAGGAGGTAGATATGACGGTCTTGTAGAAGAATTGGGCGGACCGCCAACACCTGCAATCGGGTTCTCGATAGGAATGGAAAGATTAGTATCGCTACACGAGCTGATAGCTCCAGAAGGGTTTCAAAAAGAAGTGGATGTCTTCATTGCCTTCATAGGCGAGAAAACAAAAAACCCGGCGTTTCAATTAGCATATAACCTGAGGAAGCAAGGTGTATCGGTAGAAATGGACTATGAAAACAAAAGCCTCAAGGGCCAGCTCAAGAGGGCAGATAAACTTGGTGCTAAATTCACGGTAATTGTAGGAGAAGAAGAGCTAGGAAGGGGCAAAGTAAAGTTAAGAAATATGAAAGTAAGCCTCGAGGAGGAAATCGATATAGGGGATGTGACAGAATTGGAAACAAAGATTAAAACACAATTCAATCATCAATAAAGGTCTCCTGGAGACAGAACCCACTTAACTATCCATCCATTACCCGGACTGGGAAATTTAAGTGAGTCATCCCGGGTCAAACAAACGACAGTTCCTGGCTGAAAGCTTACTACTGGACGCTCAGGATCGGAAATAACTAAAAGACTTAAAAGTCTCGAAAGAAATGGTAGATGTCCTACAAGCATCAGTGATTTCTCTTCCGAGCAAAGCAAATCTGCGATTGGATCGACAGCGTCATTTGGAGCAAGTCCTTCAATAGTCTTAACTTTATCGAATATGGACAAACCTGTTGCTATTATCTCAGCGGTTTCTATTGCTCTTAATTTTTCACTACAGTTAATCTCTTCGGGTCGAATCCCCAGTTTACTTAAAAAGGTAGCCACTCGTTCTACGCTCTGTTTCCCCTCCACTGATAGTGGCCTTAGGGGATCCTCTAATTCGCCTTTTGCTTCGCCATGCCTTACCAGATAAAAGTACATGGAATTATCAAAGAAAATAAAATCACTTCACTCTCTTAATTACGCCGCATGCTATCCGGGCTCCAGCATCGCCGGCAGGATCGGTGATTTGGTCGTCTTTCCCAGCATGAATCACAAGTGCAGCACCATCAGGATTGAAAAGAGAGTTTTTGCCAGATCCCAAGGAGGCGAGGGGTGCGAGTACAACCTTTGAAGCGGTGCCATCAGGTCCCACAAGCAAATTAGGCATGTCTCCAACGTGTGCTCCTTCGCGGTTTTTTAAGCCATGTTTCCTTTCAAAGGGGTTGAAGTGTCCGCCTGCAGATTTGAAATCATGCGTTTCACATTTTCCGACGGCATGAATATGAATACCATGAAGTCCCGGCGGCATATCATGTACTTGAACAGATATTTCAACACCGTCAGGCCCCTCTATAAAGGTTGCATACCCAACGGTTTTTCCTTGATTATTTATTAGCCTGGTAGCAGCCATTTTTGATTCTGCCCGTAAGTCGGTGAGACCAGCCATAAGAAATAAGAGGATTGTAAAAATTAAAGAAAAGAATTTTACCATTATATACCTCCTAGTTTAGTTACTAACTGAACTCTATTTTTCTAAAACATTTACCACAAAACTTTATTCCTTTATAAAGATCTGCTCCACACTCACACCTCCCTACGACGATTGGCTTCGCAAGCTGTTTTAAGCTGCCGAGCTCTTTTTGAGCGTTTAAATGCACGACCCGCAACTCTTGTTGCCTTTCTTCAATTTCATCCTCGAGACTAGAGATATCCATACATTTCGATCTTAAGCTTTCCTCGTTGAATTTATTATTGTGCTTGTACATCCTGTACACCGCATTGCCCACATCCTCTATATTTCTCCTCCTCTTCGTCCTGAGTTTCTTGATTTGATTCTTGATCTTCAATGTTTCATAGGCTTCTTTAGACCAAATATTTACGATTCTCAGGCCTTTGTTTAATCCCTCTCTCAATTTGGTAAGAAGATCGGAAGTTTCATTTGTCTCAGCCATAGATATCTCCTTACGATTTATTGAATCTTTGATGATTACTGATTTCGTCCAGAAAGACTACTATATTACCTTACCACACACTTCTTACTTAATTAATAACGATGCGGCAAGCTGCAGGGTATCAGCACATAAACAAACACTCTCTTCAGTCAACGTGAGGAGCCCTGAGTCCTTTGACAACTCAGGAAAAACCCCGTCGAAGGAGACGAACCAATCTAAAACAGAAAACAAAAGAGGAGATTGCTTCAATTTGCTTTGCAAATTTCGCAAATGACTCCGTGACCTACCCGAAGGGGGAAGTTGTCTAAAATCTCATAGGGTAAGCCCGGCAGTCCCTTCGACAAACTCAGGGCAGGCTTGCCGGCGGATTCGCGAAAAATTGATATCTAATAATATACATTATTACGCATAAACATTAAGGCATATTTCCAGGTATGATTAAGTCCCTTGAGCCTAAAACTCGAGAATATTTCATATTACCTAGATGTGCAAAATTACTTCCATTTTGGTAGCAACTTAGCAAAAATTACAGAGAGTTATAGTGTTAAGAAAGAAAATCTTCTATGGTTGGTACATCGTCGGAGCATCCCTGATTTTAATCATCATGGATGGACTTCTTCTCTATTCCTTTGGCGTATTCCTGCCTTTCTTAAATGAAGAGTTCGGTTTTTCCAGAGCAATGGGTTCCTCGATATTCTCATTAAGATCCTTTGTGCTCGCCTTCTCCTTGACTCTGGCTGGAAAACTCGTGGATAAGTATGACCCTCGAAAGGTAGTGCTAGCAGGGGGTATAATCGCTGCTCTCGGAGTATTTTCATCAGGACTCGCAACGAAGGGCTGGCAGCTCTATTTGACATACGGTCTGCTGATTGGACTCGGAGACGGAGTTTTATACATAACCTGTGTTGCCGTAGTAAGCAGATGGTTTGTAAAGAAAAGAGCGCTTGCGATAGGAATCATAACAACTGGGATCCCACTTAGTGGACTCATTACGAACCCTCTCACCGCATGGCTAATCTCAAGCTTCGGAGTAAGAGATGCATTCTTCTCGCTTGCCGGAATTATCATGATCTCCATTCTCTCGGCATTGCTGTTAAGGGGTTATCCAGCAGATAAGAACCTAAAGCCTTACGGTGAGGAGAATGGAGATAGGTCAAAAACTCAGCCAATTCAGAGCAAAATTAAAAATAATGATGACTGGAAGGCGCTGGAGGCAATTTCTACACCTACCTTCTGGTTTATGTATTCCATGTACTTTCTAAGTTTTACTACATTTCTAATCGTAGTCATACATCTATTTAACTTCGCAATTGATTTAGGAATCCCTCCTCTTGTAGCTTCCGGTGCTCCCGCAGCTATTGGGATTGGAAGTTTAGTCGGGAGAATTGTTCTTTCGGCACTACTGACAGAAGTGATACACACCACTAAGGTTCTACTCATATGCTTCCTGTTTCAGGGAAGCTCTATTCTACTGATACTCGGATTTGGAGAAATCTGGTCATTCTATTTATTCGGACTACTGTTTGGATTTTTCTATAGCGGCACTGTCCCTATCTTCCCGACACTGCTAGGAAGATTCTTTGGGCTAAGCGCACTCGGAACTATTTACGGATTCTTTGGCACCTCGTATTCGGTGGCTGCAATAGGAGGACCTCTAATTGCAGGGTACATACACGATGTGACAGGCACATACCTTTACTCATTTATTCTTGCCGTAGTCTTTTGCTATATGGCAGCATCATTGAGTTTCTTCATAAAGAAGCCTAGGAAGCTTAGGGGAGAAGTAGCTACAGTCGCTTAATACTTGCAAGACCTCCAAACTAGGTTATGAGGAATTCAATCAGGTTTGAAGTAAAATTATTTTGTAAACTATGTACCAGAATACGACTACAGACATTTGCGAAGCCGCCGAGAAATTTCTCAAGGCATTGAATCTCGAAAAATATAACATTCTTTCGGGCTTGAAATCAGAAAGTAATCTAGACTATATATTCAGAAATTATTCTGACTTCCTGGACCCCGGACCTTTTTTGTCAATTAAAGCAATACACGCTCACAATGAAAAAGAAGAGAAAGGATTGAGGTTAATGCTATCCTTTTTGGCAAGAACCTTTATCGAGGGCAGGTCAGCAAAGTTAAGAGACCAAATTCTAAATACCGAAAGTAGGGCATCAATCATTTATAACAAAAGATCTATTCACTATAGATCTATTATGTACGAGATAAAAAACGAACCGAAGAGATCAAATAGGGAAGAACTAAATAGGAAGAGACAGGAAATCGTCTTAAGTCTCAATCCACTGTATCTCAAATTATTAGAAACTTTTAATAAAGATTCAGAGGAGCTAGGCTTTCCAACATATATTAGACTGCGCGATGACTCAGAGGGCATAGGGCTCAGTAAATTAAGGGAAGAAGCAAAGCTTTTTTTGAGTGATACAGAGTATATTTATAGGGATCTGCTCAAGTGGTTTCTCCTGAGGCGTATGGAACTGAAACTGGAAGACGTGAATTTGAACGATCTTCATTACTTATTTAGCTCATTCGAATTGAGATCCAATTTCCCTAAATCGCTATTAGAAATAATCGCAAAAAGTCTGCTCTCGGAAATGAATATACAGTTTGCCAGCAGCATAAAAACAGATTCTGAGAAGAGAAATGGGAAAGTTCCAGGATCATTTTGCCTTCCAATAGAAGTCCCAAACAAGATTCTGTGTTCAATAAACCCGATTGGAGGGGTCGAGGATTATGAATCCTTCTTTCAAACACTGGGAAAAGCATTATGTTATGCTTACACCGAACCAGACGAATCCTTCGAATTCAGAATGCTCAGGGAATCGACGTATTTAGCGATCTTTTCTCATTTATTTAAAAATCTGATATATCAACCCAAGTGGATAAAAAAATACTTAAAACTTGACCCGGGTAGCGACTTTTTGGAATTCATGCATTTAAGACAGCTAATGACCCTGAGATATTACTGCGGGAAACTTATCTATGAGTTTTTAATTCATGAAAACGATGAACATCAAAATAGGTCGGAATATTACTCACAAATCCTGAAGGAAGCTATATTGGCTAAACATGATGAAGCGGATTACCTAATCGATACTGAACCATTCTTCGATTCGGCTGTTTATCTTAGATCGAGCTTCATTGAGGCTAGTTTTAGACCTTTCTTAAGAGAGGCTTTTGATGAGGAGTGGTGGAGGAAAAAAGAGGCTGGAAATTTATTTCTTAACTTGTGGAAAGATGGAGGCAGGATGACATCAAAAGATATCGCCGAGAAATGTGGAATAAAAGAAATAGATTCAACCCAACTGTTAACTAATTTTCAACAAATTTTTGGGTCATAATTTAGTAGTTCTAAATGAGCACTGGTATCTTCTATAGCCACATATTTAAGACAAGCCCGGGCCCTGTGGTCGGGCCGAAATTCATCAATTTCCCCGAATTGCTCGATGGAGTTCTACGATTACCGAACGTAAGACTATTTGAGCATGAACCTGTGACAGAGGATTTGCTTCTAAAATTTCACACCAGGGAAATGATCGAGAATCTCAGAAAAAGATCGTATGGGAAAAATGCATTCCTCTCAGTGGGAGCCTGTATTGCGGCTACGAAAATGATTATGGGTGGAGAATTAAAGAACGGTCTGCTATTCAACAGTGCCTCTGGACACCATGCTGGACGAACATCGGCATGGGGAGGGACTTACATAAACTGCGTTGCACCAGCCGTATATACAGCAAGAAAGACACCTGGTATTGAGAAATTTGTCCTTCTTGATACCGACTGTCATCATGGAGACGGCGATAGGGATATGTTTGAAAATGACGATTCATTTTTTCATATCTGTTTCTGTGACTCGGATTTTGAGAGCGAAACAAATAAATGTGTTGGTGTGGGTTGGAGTTCAACCGATGAAAATTATCTTAGTCTGATAAAGACTGAATTCATGCCTCGAGCTAGAAGCTTTAAGCCCGAGATGATATTTCACTTTCTGGGCCATGATACTTGCCGGGGTGACTATGGAGATATTGGATTAACTGAGGGATTTTTTATTGAACTCGTAAGAGTAGTAAAAGAGTTCTCGGAAGAGGTTTGTAAAGGCAGGTATTTAATAATTACGGGCGGGGGCTCACGTCGAGATGTCGCGGAATACATATTTCCAAAGATTGCCGAAATTCTGGCAAGTTAAAATAAAGATGCAGGATGCAAGATTCAGGATGCAGGATGCAGGATGCATCGTGCATCATGGATTCAAAATCACCTTTCCAAACTGACTCCTCTCCTCCAAGAGCTTTTGCGCGATAGCCGCCTCTTTTAAAGGAAAAGTCCTATCTATCACAGGGCGAATAGTTTTCTGAGAAACCAAATTCATAACACTGATCAAATTATTCCTTGGCGCATTAAACACTGTCACTCCAAAAATGGAAACGTCTTTCATAATTATCGGCCCGAAATTTATTGTAGCTGAACCCCCACCAACAACTCCCACCAACAGAAGCCTCCCTTTTGGAGAAAGAGCTTGTATATTTTTTTCCCATACCGAGGCCCCAATTTGGTCGAATATAACGTCAACACCCTTATTATTGGTTATTTTCTTCACTTCTTCCGAAAAGTCTAACCTATTGTAATTTACGGTTTCATCCGCCCCAAGTTCCTTAGCCTTTGAAAGCTTCTCGTCAGTGCCCGCCGTAGCAATTACCTCCGCGCCTGAGAGTTTTGCAAGCTGCACTGCTGCGCTTCCAGTACCGCTCCCTGCTGCATGAACAAGTACAATTTCACCCCGTTTTAACCCTGCCCGTTCAAATAGACCATACCAGGCAGTGACGTAACATATCGGAAGGGTTGAAGCATCATCATATGACAGGTCATCGGGTATGGGAACAACATTCGATGCAGGTACTTTCACGTACTCCGCAAACCCGCCATAAAGATTTACACCTATTACCTTAGGGGGGCCGCCTGACTTCAGCGTCGGATCTATGACAACTCTTGTCCCTATCTTCAAGTCTTTAACATTCATCCCAACCTCTGCCACATCTCCGGCAATATCCACACCCCCGATATGGGGGAGGTCAACTGGCCTCGGAGATTTACCCGATCTCAATCGCAAATCCAATTGGTTTAAAGAAGAAGCCTTCACTCTCACGACTACTTCATCACCTCCTGCTTTAGGATCAGGCACATCCTCGTATCTCAGGACTTCAACGCCTCCAAACTCATGATATCTAATTGCCTTCATACAAGGCCCTCCTTATTTGCTACTCAGTATTTTTATTTCAAAAATATTGAATGGCTAAGATATTACATGCAGCGCAATAATATATCTGATTTTTATAGATCACTTAATTTTTTTAAAAAACCGGACAAAGAATGGGGGAGTAAAGTCCTCCCCTAAACACCCTCCAACTTTCACCCTCCCCTCCTTCGCTTTTTCTCAGGACATGCACAAGCGGGGGAGACAATATTCTCTTCCCCCTTGAGGGGGGAAGATTGAGATGAGGGCTGGGGTTGGAAAACCCCGCCCATCTGACACGAATGACAGAATAAAACGAAGAAGACATTCCCCTAAGATCAGAATCATTGAATAAGATGGATTAATGTGCTACTTTTTTGATTAGGAGAAAATCAATCACTCACACAATCGATTGATATAATAGTCCAATGTTCGGTATAGGAACAGGTGAAATTCTAATAATACTTTTAATTGCCCTTCTTGTCCTTGGGCCGAATGAAATACCTAAGGTTGCCAGAACTATTGGAAAGACGATGAGAGACCTACAGAGGACCAAAGATGAAATAAGACAGTCAATCGACAAGGAGTTTGAAGACATTGATGAGAACAAGAAGACACCTGAAAAAAGTGCAGAAGAGAATAAGGGAGTAAAACAGCAGGATAGATTGGTTTGAAACCAATGAGTTTGCGAAAAGACTATCCTCTTTACTATTGCACACCTTAGAAATTGACATCTCCAAGTTTAAGGCTCAATCCTTAAACAAATAATCAAGACGCAATCAGACCTAGATGACCAAAAAACAGAGCAGAGTCCCATTATACGAATTACACCCTCGAACTTCATTGTATCCCTTGTTACTCCCGAACGGACACGAAAAAACGATCGAGATAAGCCCAGGAATGGCCTTCGGCACAGGGAATCACACTACAACCATCCTTTGCATAAAGATGTTGGAACATATGCTCAAAGAAACAAAAATAGAAAAGGTCTTAGACGTGGGATGTGGAAGCGGAATTCTCGCAATCTGCGCAGTTGCTCTCGGAGCAAAGACTGCTCAGGGTTTTGATATAAAGATATCGGTGGTGAATGAAGCCAGAGAAAACATCGCCAAAAACGGACTTTCTTCAAGAATAGAAGTTCATCGGGGAACTATAGAGACCATTAATGATAAGTTTGATCTCATCACAGCTAACATATTAATAGATTTAATTAACTTAATCAGTGATGACCTTGCTTCCAGGATGAAACAAGATGGATTTCTTATAATCTCCGGTTTTAAGAATGAACATAGGAATGATGTAATTAAGAAGTTTACCGATAAAGCCTTAATACCAATAAAACAGTTAGCCGATGACGAGTGGAGCGCACTATTGCTTAGGAAGTTAGAATAATTAATGTTATGTTTAGCAGTAAAACAAGCTAGCCTCATACTCTTACTTACAACTTGCTTATAAAATATAGTCGGATACAATTTTTGTCTACACTCAATTAAGGAAATCCAGTGCCAAAGCTCACAATAGATGGAAAAGAAGTTGAGGTCGAAGACGGTTTAAACCTCATTCAGGCTGCATCACGCATTGGTGTTGAAGTTCCACACTTCTGCTACCATCCAGCCTTAAGTATTGTAGCACAGTGCAGGCAGTGTCTTGTCGAAGTCGAAGGTGTGCCGAAGGTAATGCCTGCCTGCAACACCTTTGTTAGAGATGGTCTCATCGTTAAAACAAATTCTGAAAAGGCAATCAACGCAAGAAAGGCAACTGTCGAATTTACCCTGATTAACCATCCTCTAGACTGCCCGATATGTGATAAGGGTGGAGAGTGTCCATTACAACTTACCGCATTCACTCACGGGCCGGGGTACAGCAGATTCGACGGACCGGAAGAGAAAAGGGTGAGGAAAAAGTATTACCTAAGCGAAAAAATATTATATGATCCAAACCGCTGCATAATGTGCACAAGATGTGTGAGATTTACAGACGAGATCACTAAGACAGGAGAGTTAGGATTCGAAGGGCGTGCATTCAGAAAGAGGATCGTTGTCTTTCCTGGAAAAAATCTAGACAATGAATTAGCAGGCAATGTTATCGACCTCTGCCCGGTTGGTGCGCTACTCAACAAAGAAACCCTCCACGAAGAAAGGGTTTGGTACTGGAAGTTTACCGATACGGTTTGCCCCCTATGCAGTAACGGTTGCAATATAACGGTTGGGGTTGATCCACGGATGGGTCGGGTTTCAAGGGTTCGTCCGAGGACTAATCTTGAAGTGAATAACTACTGGATTTGTGATAGAGGCAGATACAATTTTAAAGCTATACAAACTGGAAGGCGTCTTAAAGATCCAATTATCAGAACAGGTGAAGGCTTTGAGATCACAACATGGGAAAAGGCTATCGGTTTTATTACATCTGAGATTAAACGGATCAAGAATTCCAATGAGGAAATAACATTTGTCTGCTCCCCGCTTCTTACAAATGAAGAACTCTATATGCTTAAAAAGCTTGCAGGAATCTTGGGGATTAGAAACATTTCTTCAAACATAGTTAAGTCTGAAGGTGAGAAGCAATTTGGACTAATAAGCACCGACCCTTTCCCAAATAGCACCGGTGTTAGAGACATTATTTTATCTGAGAATAATGAAGATATAAAAGGTACGATAGAAGCTATCATGGAAAGGAAAATAAAGGCTGTATATATGATAGGGGAGGACCTAGTCAACTTTATTCCTGATGAGACTAAAACGAATTTCACAGAAGCCTTGGCCAGTCTTTCACTGCTGATTGTTCAAGATTTTAAACTGAGTGGTACTGCACAGATGGCTCATGTAATTCTTCCTGGTTCTACCCCATATGAAAAGGACGGAACATTTACGAATGACAATGGCCGGGTGCAAAGGATTAAACAAGTTATCCCTCCACCCGGGAATGCAAAGCCTGATTGGGAGATTATTAAACTCATAGGAAATTCCTTTCAGGATGGAAGTTTCAATTACTCAAATCCGTCTCAAATCATGCTTGAGATATCCGAGAAAATTCCTTCTTACAAAGGAATAAGCTACGATAAAATCAGCTCATTCGGGATTAACAAGAACAGTTAATATTGGTATTCAAAGAAAGGAGAATCAATGCTCTGGATTGATATAGGCATATCCTTTGTAAAAGTGGCCTTGTTGTTATTTGCAGTATTAACACTAGTTGCCTATTTAACCTTTGCCGAGAGGAGAGTCAGCGCATTTATTCAAGACAGGTTGGGTCCGAACCGAGTAGGTCCATTTGGACTACTTCAACCCCTTGCCGATGGTCTAAAGTTTATATTTAAAGAAGATATAATCCCTCAACAAGCGTATAAGCCGTTATATATTCTTGCCCCTGCATTCGCTTTTATTACGGCAATCATAGCCCTTGCAGTGATTCCTATAGGGGAAGGTTTTAACACAACAATCTTCGGTCTATTAGAGGAACCGACCTATGTAAGATTCCAAATCGCTGATATTAATGTCGGTCTTATATATGTGTTCGCTATAGGATCTTTAGGGGTATACGGTATAGTGATTGGAGGATGGGCTTCAAACAGCAAATACTCACTGCTGGGAGCGCTCCGATCCGCTGCGCAGATGATCAGTTATGAGGTCCCTCTCACCCTGTCAGTTTTAGGTGTCATAATTCTTGCAGGATCATTCAAACTAACCGAAATAATACATGCACAGTCTAATCTTTGGTATGTTGTGCCACAGGCTTTGGGTTTTCTCGTCTTTCTGGTTTCATCCTTCGCAGAAACAAACCGGCTACCGTTTGACATGCCGGAAGCGGAGCCAGAAATCGTTGCGGGTTATCATACAGAATACAGCAGCATGAAATTTGCGATGTTCTTCATGGCCGAATATGCACATATGATAGTCGTCTCATCCCTTATGGTTTGCCTATTTTTAGGCGGGTGGTATCCACTACCGTTAGGAGGATGGTGGGGAATAGACATCGAAAGATACTGGTTTTTACCTCCAATTGTGTTTGTGGGAAAGGTCTTTTTCTTTTTGTTCCTTTTTATATGGGTGAGGTGGACCATTCCCAGATTCCGCTACGATCAGGTTATGGGACTCGGCTGGAAAGTCCTCTTTCCCCTTGCGGTCCTAAACATAATAGGCACAAGCGCAGTTGTCGTTTATTTACAGTAGTGGCACGTTGCAACGTGCCACTACCGATTTTAGGATTGGCCTTAATGATAAAAAAATATGACCCCCCGAAGGTTCATACCTCCAGGAGGTTTGGTTTTCGATTATTTTACCTTTTCTACAATCATAGCAATCCCCATTCCACCACCTATACAAAGGGAAGCAAGGCCTACTTTTGCCTTTTTCCTCTTGTGTAACTCATGTATTAATTTTGTTAGAAGTACCGATCCTGACGCACCGATTGGATGTCCAAGTGCTATTGCTCCACCGTTTACATTGAGCTTTTCTTCCGGAATCGGGAAATCGCTCAAGACTGCTAGAGACTGAGCGGCAAACGCTTCGTTTAATTCAACCAGATCTATATCGTCAATAGAAAGGCCAGCCTTATCCAATACCTTTTGCATGGCTGGTACTGGACCAATCCCCATGATCGAGGGTTCGACTCCAGCCACTGCATAGGCTCTGATCGAAACCAGAGGCTTAAGCCCAAGTTCTTGAGCCTTTTTCTCGGATGCAACTAGCATTGCTGCAGCTCCGTCATTTATACCGGAAGCATTCCCTGCAGTAACTGTTCCCCCAACCTTAAACACAGGGCGCAAACCTCCGAGAGCCTCGAGGGTCGTATCAGCCCTAGCGTGCTCATCCTTGACGAATGAAACTGGATCCCCTCTTCTCTGAGGGATCATTATGGGAACTATTTCATCATTAAATTTTCCTTCCTCCATAGCAGCCTTGCATTTCATCTGGCTCTTGTAAGAGAACTCGTCTTGTGCCTCCCTTGAAATGTTATACGACTCGGCGAGGTTCTCTGCCGTTACTCCCATGTGATAGTCATTAAAAATATCCCAGAGACCATCATAGACCATTCCATCCGTTATCTCTTCCTTTGGCATGCCCATCCTGTATCCATAGCGAGCCTTCATAAGATAAAATGGAGCCGCGCTCATGTTCTCGATTCCACCCGCTAAAATTAAGTCTGAATCCTCCGCCTTTATTGCCTGTGCCGCCAGAGCAACCGTTTGCAGGCCAGATCCACAAACCCTGTTCAGTGTGAATGCAGGTGTCTCAATACTGAGCCCTGAATTAAGTGCAACCTGACGGGAAGGGTTCATCCCCTGACCGGCGCTCAATATATTACCCATTATACAGTCATCAATTTCTTTAGGATCGATATCCGCCCTGCTTAAAATCTCCTTTACAACAGTTGAACCTAAAACTGTCGCAGGTATATCCTTTAAAGACCCACCAAACGCTCCTATAGCCGTTCTTAGAGGTTCACATATTACTGCCTTCTGCATGTTAAATCCCTCCTAAATTTTTGTGAATAGCTGGGATTCTACCTAAGAAAAAGGTCATTTGCAAAAAGCTGTTATATCAAAATACATAATCGTAGCAGCAACGTTCGCCCAGCCAAAAAAACAAATTCCAACGTAGGGCCCGTTCCCCGAACGGGCCTTATAAACCGGACTGATGAGGCATCAGTCCCTACATTTGTCTATATTGCCGGCGCAGTGCCACGCGGTTGCTGGGAGATTATTTTTTTAATGTAGCGGCGACCTTCAGGTCGCCACCTGTGGGAGGCTAAAGCGCTGCGCTCCATTAGATGTTAATAAATAATCCCAAAATATCTTGACATTAAAAGCTCATTAAGGTAACTCATTAAAAACCCACACAAAGGAATAATCTTGTCCAGAAGAGTAGTTGGAATAGTTTTCGGTGGCAGGTCTGTTGAGCACGAAATCTCTCTTCTATCTGCCAGGTCAATCATACAAAATATTGACTCACGCAAATTTGATATCTTCCCGATTTTTATAATGAAAGACGGTAGTTGGAGAAAGGCCTCGATAGAGGACTGGGTAGTCGGGGGTGAAATTATTATTTCTGACCTCACCTTTCTTACCCCTTCCTTAGACCCTCAGAAGCCCGTTTTTTATGAAATTGAAAATAAAAAGGTAAAACAGGAACACAAACTCGATGTCCTATTCCCAATTCTGCATGGAACATATGGAGAGGACGGAACCGTTCAAGGAATGTTTGAGCTAATGGGAATACCCTTTGTTGGATCCTCCGTGCTCGGTTCATCGGTTGGAATGGATAAGATAGCCATGAAAACAATATTTAGAGACTCCGGTATACCAGTTGTTCAATTCATTGGATTCAATAAGTCAGATTGGACAAAACAAAAAGGAATAGTTAAAAAAAGAATTCAGGGCGAAATTGGCATTCCCTGTTTTGTTAAGTCAGCAAATTTGGGCTCAAGCGTAGGCATTACGAAGGTTAAATCAGAAAATGAGCTAGACAAAGCAGTAGATTTCGCCTGTGAATTTTCAAACAAAATAATAGTGGAAAAAGCTGTTTTAAATCCTAGAGAAATTGAAGTAAGCGTCTTAGGAAACGAAGAACCAATTGCCTCATTGCCCGGAGAAATAATTCCACATAGGGAATTTTATGACTATAAAGCAAAATACACTGAGAAAGGAACAGAACTAGTCGCTCCAGCGAAACTTAATGAAGAAACAACTGAGAATATTCAAAAACTCGCAATTAAGGGATTCAAAGCAACAGATTGTTTTGGCATGGCCAGAGTAGATTTTCTCATGGAAAAAGGCACAGGAGATATTTTCGTAAGTGAGTTGAACACAATTCCCGGATTCACGCAAATAAGCATGTATCCAAAACTCTGGGAAGTCACTGGTATTAGCTATAAGGAGCTTATTTCCAGGTTAATAAATCTAGCCTTTGAAAGACATGAAAACATTAAGAAGTTGAGGACGGCTTTTAAAGATTTGTATTAAACCATAATTAGACTATCTAACAAATAAAAATAGGTATATGGAGGGCTAAAGCCCTCAGCTACTAAAATATTCGTAGCACCACACGAATGGGCCTTATAGATCGGACTGATGGGGGCGTCAGTCCCTACATTTATTGATATTGATGGCATAGTGCGCCAGGGTCGTTAAAACATCATTTTTTTTAATGTACCGGCGACCCTCGGGTCGCAATAAATCATAAATGAGAATACAAGACTAAAGTCTTCCACTACATTGAATAGTAAGTACAGTGAATCCGATATCATTATTCATGCTCAAGGACATCAGCCTTCTCCCCCCTGAAAATAACCAGGAAAACAACTCCAGTTACTATACACACTCCACCTGCAAGTTTTAGGAAAGAGGGCAAGTCGCCAAAAAAGAGATATGAAAAAAGGACGACGAAAAGCGACTCCAATGGCATTACTGCGGTAGATCGAGATACATCAAGCAACTTTATGGATTGGAACTGACTTGTTTTTGCGACAAATGCGCCAGATATACCTCCTAAAGTCATGAACAAGACATCCAGTAGACCAGGCATCTTAAATGTATTTGTGACTGTCAGGTAAATAAATACGACTACTGAAACACCGAGAGCTCTGAGGCTTGCAACCGTGAGCATATTTAAATCCTGTGCAATCTTCTTTATTAAAAAAGATAATATCGAGTAGAAAAAAGCCGAAATAAGAGCCAACAACGTCCCCATTAACAGATATCCTTCTTTTTGGTAAGAAACGATTACTGCTCCCAATATGGTTATAATGATCCCAAGAAATTCCCATCTATTTAATCTCTCACCCAAGAAGATAAAACCAAGCATCAAAGTAAACAATGTCTGCGATTTCATTAGAAACGATGTGAGAGGAGGACCAATTATCCATATCGAGGAAATCCACAAAGCAGCACCGACCGCAGTCAGAATTGAACTGTAAACAAATATCGGGAAATACCTACGGACTCCCCTGATCTCCAATCTTTGGGAAGGCAGCAAAATAACAACAAAAGAAGAACACAAAAATGCGCCAAAAAACCAGAAAAAAACAGTCGTTTCGGGACCAAATTCATCATTAATCGCTTTCCCGAATATATAGGAAAGGGACGTAAAGAACGCCGAACATATCAGGAACAAATATCCCTTTATTGGAAAACCTTTATCATTTATTCGCAATATTATGATTTTTATCCTTTGAGACCAGCTTATGAAATCTTTTCTTCTTGCCTACTCCACCACCATGCAAGTGCGGAACCAGATATATTATGCCAGACGCTGAAGATCGCAGCAGGGAGCGCTGCCAGAGCCCCGAAATATGCTCCCGCCAACGCAACCCCTAACCCTGAATTCTGCATACCTACCTCTATTGATACCGCTTTCGCCTTTTTCATGTTCATACCTGCAAGCCTAGCTAAGCCAAAACCAACAGCCAGTCCCAGGACATTATGAATTATTACAACAAGACCTGTTCTAAGTCCAACCCCAGAAATGGATTCTGCATTGGCCGCTACTATAACTCCGACAATGAAAATTATTGCAACAGAGGACAACAGGGGAAGAAATTCAACAGCGAACATGACCTTTTCTCTGTACAAGGTCTTGATTCCAAGACCAAGTGCTATTGGTAGAATAATTATTTTGATAGTAGTAATGAAGAGTTTATAAGCAGGTACGTCTATCCACTGTCCTGCATAAATGTATGTGAATAGTGGAGTCAAGACAGGGGACATGATAGTCGAAACCGAGGTCAACGTAACTGAGAGAGCGACATCTCCTCTAGCCAGAAAGGTGATTACGTTCGAAGCCGTCCCACCAGGGCACGATCCAACAAGCACCACTCCTGCTGCAAGTAAGGGTTTGAGACCGAATATATTGGAAAGAACAAATCCTGCTAAAGGCATGAATCCGTACTGGAGACAAAATCCAACGGCAACATCCAGAGGTCTGAGCAGTACTCTCTTGAAATCTTGACCACTAAGGGTGATACCCATGCCAAACATAATTACACCCAAGGCAGGCGTGATCAGATATATGAGCTTTCTGAAAGGATCAGGATAGAGGTATGTAGAGATCGAGAATCCAATTATCCAGAATGTAAAATAATTCGTGATGAGGATATTGAGAAATCTGAGGATTATCACGGCGTTATTTAAAAGGAAGCGTTTTCAATGGACGCGAAAAACTACATAAGATAATAAATGCTGTCAAACAATGTGAATCTATGCCCCCCAACCTTAATCCCCGCTCAAACGGGTGAGGAGACTGACCCATGTCCCCGTTCGCACATCTCTTCCCCCTCGAGGGGGAAGATTAAGATGGGGGGTATTAATTGTCTGGTAAATCTTCACGTTTTAATGCGGGGTTCGAAAACCCCTTCTATCCGTATCGGGAAATAATTTCACATTTAATCAATAGGGGGCGCTTTCCAGTCCCGATGAAATCCCGACTGTAAGCCGCTCCTGCGAATATAATTAATTGTTTCACTCTTAGGTCACAGATCCTGTGGACTAAAGTCCTGGCAATTCACTTCTTCTCAAATGGGGGTTGATCCACAGCTATTGCGAGCCTTGAAAAGCCGTTAGTCCTTACAGTGTCCATGGCCTCAACAACCCTGCCGTGAGTCACTAAACTATCTGCTCTTATGATTACCAGAGAATCCTTATCCTTCTTCTCTTTCAATCTCTGTGAAAGTTTCTCCAGTGTAATGACCTTATCATTCAGGTAGATTTTACCATCGGCGGTGAGATTTACTGTAAGTTCTTCAGCTTTTATGGGCTCCGCAGATGAGGCCTTCGGCAGTTTGACATTAATTCCGCCTGAGGTAACGGCAAAATTAAGAGAAAGCGCAAAGAATATGAGCAGATTAAAAACCACATCCACTATAGGGGTAAGATCAAGTGTACTGGCTAAACCCTTTTTTGGATCATCGTCTTTTCTAAATCTCATCTGACAATCTCTCGGGCCTTCTCCTTTCTGTCATTTGCAATAACAATTTCTTCCATAATGCTCATCCCTTCCTCTTCCATTTCCGCCGTGATCTCTCCAGCTTTTCCAGAAGTGTATTTGTAAGCTATAAAAGCTGGTATAGCAACCAAAAGCCCAAGGGCAGTCGTGTAAAGCGCCTCCGAAATGCCCCCTGCCAGGCTTGGAGGATTTACAATTGGTTGTTCGGCAATAACCCTAAATATCTTTATCATTCCGGATATCGTTCCCAGTAGACCCAATAGTGTGCTGACATTACTAATAGCACCGAGACCCTCGATATATCTGTAGAGATCAGTCGCCTCTTTTCTACCAGACTCCTCGATTTTTTCCTTCAGTTCATCTTTGGGTCTATCAAAATACTCAAGTGCGGTGGAAGCTATTCTTGCAATGGGCGAATCATTTGCCCTTGATAACACCCTAGCATCACCAAATTTGGCCTGGGAGATTAACTCATAAAGGGTGCTCAAAAACTGTTCGGGAATTATTTTTTTTGGTCTTAGAACCCAAATCTTTTGAAGTAAAATCGCCAGGCCCACTACTGAGCAAAGCATTATGGGATACATAAAGAATCCGCCCTTTCTAATAAACTCAAAAAAACTACTCTCCCATATCATAACAACCTCCGTATATTGACGAATAATCACAAAAATATAAGATCGACATCACTTAAAACGCACTAAAAGGATATACATTGGCTAATTCTAGGTCAATTTTGATTTACTGTTTAAATTTATCCACGACGTAATCTATCAGGAAAAAAAGTGTAATACCATCCATACCCTTTACAATATAACTCAAATCCGAGAGATTTTGGTTAACACCTAGACCTTAGAAGACTGTCTTTAAAACTTATTCTTCACTTGATAAACCCTGGAATACTCTCACCTCGCATTAAATCCTCAATTTTTTCCCTTTCTCTTACCAAAAAAAATTCCACACCATTGACCAATACTTCAGGTATGCGTGGACGAGAATTGTAATTTGATGACATTACAAACCCGTATGCTCCAGCGCTGAGTATTGCAAGAAGATCACCCTTTTTTACCCTTGGAAGTTCTCTATCTTTTGCAAAAAAATCTCCGGATTCACAAACCGGTCCCACTATATCCACCCTTTCTTCGTGGCTGTTACCTTGATTTACATTCAGAATTTCGTGATAGGAGTCATAGAAAGCCGGCCTAATCAAATCATTCATAGCCGCATCTACGATCACGAATTTCTTGGTTTCTCCTTCTTTTAAATAGATAACCTTTGTTACGAGTATCCCGGCATTGCCGACCAAAGACCGTCCAGGCTCTAAAACCAGCCTATATGGCTTGTCTCTCAGCTCTCTCACTATTACTTCCGCATAATCTCGTGGTTTAGGTGATACTTCACCTAATTCATAACTAATGGCTAACCCCCCTCCTATATCTATATACTGAATATTAATTCCTTCATCCCTCAATAAATCTGAAAGCTCTATAAGTTTTCTTAATGAATCCGCAAACGGAGTGAGGTCAAAAATCTGTGATCCAATATGTGCATCTATACCAACAATCTCTACACCATCCATCGCTGCAGCTTGCCCGTACACATATACCGCCTTATCAATATCGATTCCGAATTTACTTTCTTTGAGCCCGGTAGTTATATACGGATGTGTTTTTGGATCAATATCGGGATTAACACGAATCGCAACCCTCGCCTTCTTCTTCAAATCCTTCGCGACAGTGTTTAACGCTTCAAGTTCCTCAGTGGATTCGACATTGAAAAATAATATCTCTGAACTAATTGCTTCCCTCATCTCCTCAAGCGTCTTCCCAACACCAGAAAAGACAATCTTTTGTGGGTCGCCACCCGCAATTAAAACCCTGCGGAGTTCTCCCAGCGAAACGATATCAAATCCTGCTCCGAAGTTCGCGTATGCCTTAAGAATCGCTAGATTAGAATTTGCCTTTACTGAATAGCAAATAAGAGGACCTACGGATGAAAATGCATTATTATAAAGGGTGAAGCCATGCTTTAACGCCGAAAAACTATATATGTAGCAAGGGGTCCCGAAAGATTCAACAATTCTTCTCACAGGAACTTCCTCGACATGAAATTCATTATCTCTATATCCAAATCCGTGGTGCATCTTACTTGCTCCCTTTCATTACTAGTACACGTAATTAGCCGAAAATCTCATATTTCTACACATCGAGGCTCATTCAATTCACATGTCATGTATCATGTATCATCTATCTTGCAACTTGAAACGCTGGATCTACAATTTACTCTTCAAATAAGATTCTACAAAAAGCAATCTATCATTTCCCCAGAACATCTTGTCCCCCAGAAAAATTGTTGGCGCACCGAAAGCACCTCTTCTAACGGCTTCGGCAGTTTCTATTCTGAGTTGATCCTTTATTTCCTGGTCATTAATTCTCTTTATAAATAGTTCATAGTCCATATCGAGCTCGGTTAAAGCTAGTTGCAATATCTCATCCTGGCTTATATCGTCATTCTGAATCCAGTAAAACTTGAAAAGTTTGTGCGTGTAATCCCGAACCCTTCCCTGTTCCTTCGCAACGAAAGCGCCTCGCATGGATTTCACGCTATTCACCGGGAACAGATCCGGGAAATTGAGCTCTACTCCATAATGGTTAGCCCAATCTTTTACATCTTGAATCATGTACCTCTTTTTGCTCGGCACCTCCAAAGGGGCACGGTTGCCGGTCTCCTTATATACACCTCCTACCAAAAATGGCCTCCAATCGAGCTCGGCTCCATGTCTTGTGCATATCCCTTCAATTTTCGTTGAAGCAAGATAGCTATACGGACTTGAAAAATCATAATAAAATTCGACTTTCTTGCTCATCTTTTCCTCCGAAACAATGAATAAAGACAATCGAATAATTTTCCAGAAATTTTCATACATCCAAACTTTAGACTCAACGACCTAAACCTTGACCCTCTATGCAAGTGTGCTAAAATCAAAATACAATCATCAGATAAAATTGTAGCAAATCAAAATAAGCTAAAGAAGTATGACTTGCCAAATTCGCCTCTCTCTCATCGTCCAAACGCATTAAAGATAAAAGTTTTTTATGAAGATTCAAGGAAGATAAAAAATGACAAAGGGATTCAATGGCCTTCGAGTTACCGCTTTTGAGAGCCGCAGGGCAAAAGAGATGGAAAAACTGATCCTATACCACGGAGGCATACCAGTTCTGGCACCCTCTATGAGGGAGGTTCCGTTATCTGAAGCAACGGAGGCATTAGAGTTTGCAAAGGGTCTATTTGAAGGGCAATTTGATATCATAATTTTCATGACCGGCGTTGGTACTAGCACTCTATTCAAGGCTGTATCAGCAAAATATCAACAAAACAAACTTCTAGATGCACTCCGGAAAGTAAAAAAGGTGGCTCGTGGCCCCAAACCAGTTGCCGCATTACGCGAATTGGGACTTAGACCAGACCTTCTTGTACCCGAACCAAACACATGGCGCGATATTTTAATCACATTAGATAACGAGCTTCCCGTAAATGGCAAAAGAGTAGCTGTCCAGGAATATGGTTTACCGAATACCGCGTTGTTATCAAGCTTGCAAGAGAGAGGCGCAATTGTTACTCCTGTACCTGTCTATCGCTGGGCCCTGCCCGAAGACCTAACCCCTCTTCGCACAGCAATTCGTTCGATTGCGGATCAAGAAACTGATATATCCCTCTTTACAAGTTCTCAGCAGGTACACCATTTGATCAAGGTGGCGTCCGATGAAGGACTGGAAGAGCAGCTGAGAGAAGGTTTCAAAAACCTGGTCACAGGATCGATCGGACCTACGACAACTCAGACTCTACATGAGGCAGGCTTGTCAGCGGACTATGAACCCAATAGTCCCAAGATGGGTAATCTAGTCCGAGAGATGGCAAGACGCGGTGGAGCCCTTTTGCGAAAGAAAAGGATTGCGCATTCAAACGATGTTAACACAAACAAATGGCACAGAATTGATATGATCTGGAATAAGGACAAGAGTTTCAACTCAAAGGAAGTTGCCAAAAACTCACCCTTTTTGAAAGCATGTCGGCTCGAGCACACGGATTATACGCCAATTTGGTTAATGAGACAGGCCGGGAGGTTTCTACGCGAATATAGGGAGCTCCGCGAGAAGGTTTCGTTTCTCGAACTTTGCAAGAAACCTGAATTAGCGGCAGAAGTAACTCTGATGGCCGTAGATCGTCTAGCTGTTGATGCCGCAATTATTTTTGCCGATATACTGCTCATCTTGGAACCGTTAGGGATAGAGCTAGAATTCTCCAGGGGAGATGGGCCACGAATTAGAAGACCCCTGAGATCAAGGAGGGCAGTCACTACGCTTAGGGAATTTAATGGCGACGAACTTAATTTTGTTTATGACGCTATCCGGATCACACGAAGTGCGCTCGATCCTGAGGTGCCATTGATAGGCTTTGCCGGTGCTCCTTTTACCGTCGCTTCATACATAATCGAGGGAGGTGGCTCGAGAAACTACGAAAACACCAAGGCAATTATGCACGGTGATTCTTCCGCTTGGCATACTTTTATGAATAGATTAACCGATGCTACGGTTTCCTACCTCAATCATCAAATCTCAGCAGGGGCGGACGCAATACAGATTTTTGATAGCTGGGTTGGTTGCCTTTCACCAGACGACTATAGAGAATATGTTCTACCTCATATGAATAGGTTGTTTCAAAATATTGCAAAAAACACCCCAGTCATACATTTTGGTACAAATACAGCCGGACTTTTGGAACTGATGAAGGAGGCCGGTGGGAATGTCATTGGGCTCGACTGGCGAGTGAATCTTAAAGATGCCTGGGCACGAGTTGGCTATGATGTTGGAGTGCAAGGAAACCTAGACCCTGCAATCCTATTGACAAAGCCTGCGGAAATTCGGAGAAAAGCATCAATGGTAATGGAGAAAGCCGAGAGAAGACCAGGACATATCTTCAACCTCGGACATGGTGTATTACCTAACACCCCTGTCGATAACGTCCTTGCACTAATAGATTATGTGCATGATTTTGGGAGTAAAAGTTGATGCGCCATCCTGCATCTTGCATCGTGCATCATGTATCTTGTATCGTACATCATGTATCAAATTTACGTCCTCAGTTGCCGATTAAAAAGCAGTGTCGATAAATGTCAAACAGATATGATGCAATATTAATGATAGCGTTTGGCGGACCCGAAAAGACCGGCGACATAAGACCATTCCTGTCTAAGGTCTCAAGCGGTCGACCTATTCCACCCGAGCGTTTAGACGAGGTAGCTCATCATTATGAGCTTATAGGGGGCAGATCGCCCCTGAATGAAATTACGTACCGGCAAGCCAGGGGGCTGGAAGCTCAGCTGAAAATTAACGGATATCCCTTACCGGTCTATGTTGGCATGAGAAACTGGTATCCATTTTTGTCAGATACAGTCATCGAAATGTCAAAAGAAGGAATAAACAATGCTCTGGCCATAATAATGGCAGCCCATCAATCCGATGCGAGCTGGGAAAGGTATCAGCGAGATGTGGAGGAGGCCATTTCTACGACAGGTGTTGAATTGTCCGTAGATTACACAGAACCATTTTATGATCATCCTCTATTTATTGAAGACTCAGCCGAGCGGATAGCCGAATGCCTTGAACAGATACCGTCCACTGACCGCGACGATACCGTTTTGATTTTTACAGCACACAGCATACCGACTCCCATGGCCGAAGCATCCCCATACGTAGAGCAACTTACCATTTCATGTCGACTGATATCGGAGAGGCTCGGTCATGAAAACTGGTTGCTTGCATATCAAAGCAGGAGCGGTCGTCCTACAGACCCCTGGCTCGAGCCCGATGTGTGTGATCTAATCAGAGCGCTTTCCAAAAAATCCACCGCTCATGTAATAATTCAACCAATCGGATTTATATGTGATCACGTCGAAGTTCTCTATGATATCGGTATTGAAGCAGCAGAGGTTGCTGAGGAGGTCGGAATAAAAATGTTGAGGGCTAAAACGGTAAATGATGATCAGAAGTTTATTGAAGCATTAGCAGACGTTGTTAAAAGTCACATAAGACAGGAAGCATGATGCAGGATCCAGGATGCATGATCCGCCATGAATCGTAGATCTTTTACTCGTATCGGTTTATTTCTAACAATATCTATTCATCTGTGGTTATATAACTTAACAAATAATGCGAATAGTTATCATAGGTGGTGGTATAACAGGTCTGAGTGCCGCACATCGGCTAATGGAGTTGAGCTCTGAGAGTGAAACTCAGCTCGAAGTTCTTCTATTTGAAGGACGTAATAAGCTCGGCGGGGTTATATCTACCAAACACGCATATGATTTTTTAATCGAAGAAGGACCTGATTCATTCATAACTACTAAGCCATGGGCGTTGAACCTATGCAGGCGATTGGGTTTAGGTCCAGAACTAATCCCTACAAATGAAGAAAACCGTCGTACATACGTTGTCAAACGGGGAAGACTTATATACGTGCCTGATGGATTTCTTATGCTTGCTCCGACTCGCCTTTTATCGTTCTTAACATCTCCGTTATTTACATGGCGCGGGAAGCTACGAACAGCATTAGAGACAGTGCTGCCAAGTAGATCCAGCCAAAGTGATGAAAGCCTTGCATCGTTCGTTACCCGACGATTTGGGCGAGAGGTGCTCGATCTTGTTGCGCAACCATTAATAAGTGGGATTTACACCGCCGACCCCCAATCCCTGAGCCTTAAGGCCACTTTCCCGCAATTTCTTGAATTGGAACAGAAGCACGGAAGTGTAATAAGGGCTTTGATCAGAGAGAAAAACAAAAGAAATACCTCTAAATCTGGTGAGAGCGGGGCCCGTTATAGTCTATTCTTATCGCTGAAAGATGGAATGGAATCTCTGATAGAAAAGTTGGGTTCCAGTCTGCCCGGGAAATCTTTAAAACTCGGGAAAACTGTTAAACGTTTAGAACTTTCAAACAGCGTGTGGACCCTAATGACTGAAGATGGCACTATGATAGATGCCGATGGTGTAATAATCGCGTTAGCCTCAAATAAGGCATACCATTTACTGGAAGGATTTGACAGTCGTCTTGCTAAGGAATTATCACAAATAAAATACGAATCCTCTGTCGTTATCAACCTCGCTTACAATCTTGACGACATATCCCATAATCTAAACGGTTTCGGATTTGTTGTGCCGACAGTTGAAAAGCGCCCTATTTTAGCATGCTCTTTTACCAGTTTAAAATTCACGGGAAGAGCACCAAGAGGCAAGGTTTTACTACGCTGTTTCATGGGAGGTGCAACTAATCCCGAAATTTATGAAAGAGATGATAACTGGCTGATGAAAACAGCACATGAAGAGATGTGCGAATTACTCGGAGTAAGTGATAAACCCATCTTGAAGATGGTAAGTAGGTACTATCAATCAATGCCTCAATACTTTGTTGGGCATCTTGACCTCGTTTCCAAGATAAAAGAGCGAGTAAGCAAATATAAGTCCCTTGAGCTTGCCGGAAATGCGTACAGCGGGGTTGGCATACCGGACTGTATAAATTCCGGTGAAATGGCGGCGGAAAAAATATTTAACAATCTAAAAAATAAACACAGTTGAGCGTAGGCCATTCGAAAAAATCAGTAATCCATTACTAGTTGCAGAGTTCAAGATTTGTAGGAGAGACGCAAAATTTTGCGTCTCTACATATTTGCTGATGTCAACGATACATAATCGAAAGATTTTAAATATGACTATGTATTAAACGCCTTTTCTCTGAACAGCCTTCTATACAATTTGACGAACGCAAACCATATTATTCCGATTACTGAAATAAACGCCACCACAGGCAAAGAAATTGCTATAACCGACATGGCTACCGATCCGCCAGCTTCAGCAGTTGAAACGATAGGATTAGCAAATCCGCCTGTTGCAGCGGTTGAAGCCAGTCTAGTTATGCTAGTCAAACCCTGAACCATACCGGCAATTCCTCCACCAACTATAACTGCAAGAGACCATCTGAGTAACGGGCTCATTTCCGAAACTGCCGAGGCCATCACGATCGTACCCGCGATTGTTGCCGCAGGAACCGCAAGCGTATCAAGGAGGTTATCGATGATAGGAATATGATATGAAAATATTTCAACCATCGAAGCAATCCCAAATGCTGCAAGAGCCGGATAAGTGCCAATCCATTCAAGGCCAGGGGCCAAGATTAGATGCCCAGAAAGTGAAGCAACACTTACTATCATCAGTGGAATGAAGACTCTAAACCCACATGCAGCGCTGAGACCAATACCTAAAAAAATGCTAAGTAATGTTTCCATGGCTTTAGCCCTCCTGCTATAGTAATTATATAAACAGTGTTTTCGAGATCAAGAAAGAACTAGATTTAGCATGCTAGATTGCCAGACCAAATAAAACTCTTCATTGATACTTACTAGGCTTAAGTAAATGCTTATTTGAAAAGATTTGATACTAATAAATGTTTGGATATTATATTAGAAACTCCAATATTCAAAGTCAGAAATTAAACAATAAGGATGCGAATAAAAATATCTTCAAATAAAACGTTTGGTTATAATTCAAAACATTCCAACGGAGGTAAGTAATCAATGAAGCATAAGGACAAGGTAGCACTTATCACAGGTGGAAGCCTGGGATTGGGGAAGGCAGCGGCAATTCTGTTCGCGAGAGAGGGAGCAAAAGTTGTAATTACGGGTCGCACTGAAAAAACCTTAAAAGAAGCCGTAGGAGAAGCGAAAAAAGAAGGGTTGGAAATTGATTATTTTGTTAGCGATGTATCTAAAGAAAAGGACTGCAAGGCCGCAGTCGATTATACTTTAGAAAAACACAAGCGCATAGATATTCTATTCAACAATGCAGGCGTCCTGTATATTTACAACACCCATGAAACACCGACAGACAAATGGGAAGAGACTTTTGATGTCAACGTAAAAGGCACTTATTTTATGTCAAAATATGTGATTCCCAGGATGTTAGAAAATGGTGGTGGTTGCATAGTCAACAACTCTTCTATACTAGGATTGAAAGCTATTCCTGGTGCGGCCGCGTACAACGCCAGCAAAGGAGCCATAACGCAGCTCACAAGGAGCATGGCTCTAGAGTACGCGGAAAAAGGAATCCGTGTCAATTGTATATGTCCCGGCACAATATGGACTCCGATGGTCGAAGGATTTTTCGCTGCCGTGCCCGATCAAAACGCGCTTAAGGGGTATTTGGAATCACTCCAACCCCTTGCCAAACATTTAGGGCGCTTTGGCACACCCGAAGAAATTGCTCATGCTGTTTCATTTCTCTGTGACGACAATGTTAAGTATATGACTGGCTCTATGCTTTCAGTTGACGCTGGATGGATCGCTGGTTAACCGCTCTAATCCGGGATGAAAATTTTACATCGCAGTGAATTATCGCTGAAATAAGTGTAGAATTTGATTTAAATTGATGGTATAAATATGTCTGACATTTTTAAAGTCTAAATCATCTTAAAGGAGGGTGAGGATGAAAATTAGGTTAACCATCGTTTCCGCCTTGATTTTCGCAATCGGCTTCTACGGTCTTAGCTCCTTTGGAATGGAATACAGTCAAACGGCATCACAAAAGCACTTCACTTCAATTATAATGAGTCTTCCCGGTGTTATTAGCGCAGACTGGGATTCTCCAATATCATTATGGGTGAAAACTTCCTCAAAGGCGGTTGGGTCGCCGCCAAACCCGCAAAAGGCAAAACAGTTAGCTGACATACTCGCTGACAGGGGAAGAACGGCACTCAGGCAACCATTTTGCGTTCACATTTACCAGAAAAAAGAAAGCGAACTGGCCAGCTCTTGCGTTTATTAAACTACTATAATCATAGAGAATGAGTTTAATAATAAAAGAAAAGACAAGATTTCTACTTTATATATTCGCTCCGGTCCTTTTTCTATCATGCGTAGGTGAAACACCCGTAGGACCTGCGCCGGAGGCTGGATATTATGAAAATGAACCAATCGTTTTCAATGGCAGCTATGATGAAGTATGGTCTGCGACTATTGCCGCTCTAGAAGCGCTCGATTGGCGAATTCAAAATCAAGATAAGCTCAATGGGAATATACAATTTGAGACATCATATGTTTATAGTCCCAAATTCGGTGAAAGGGATAGAATATATCTTGAACCCGCCAATGACCAGATTAAAGATTCCAAGGTCATGTCTTATCTAAGACAAATATCATACTTCGAAAAAATAACCCCTCCGCCAGCCCCACCCAATCCAAAATTCGTAAAGGAAAAATTGCGTGTTGATGTCAAAAGCATTTCCCCCTCGGAGACTGAGGTAAAGGTAAATTATAAAATCATGCCATACTTTGATTATAAGATCGGATACCTTGGTACTGTTAGATCTAGGGGCTACCTGGAAAAAATGGTATTGAATGATATAAATGAAACTCTGATGAAAAAACAGATGCTCGCTCAGGAAATGCCTGAAGCTCCTCCACCTCCATCTTCACTCGAAATAGGATTGGAATTAAGGGACATATTCTTCGATTTTGACAAATCTGATATTAGACCAGACGCCACACCAGTTCTTGAAGAAAATGCCAAGGCACTCAGGGAGAACCCAGGTTTCACCTTACTGATTGAGGGGTATGCTGACATAAGAGGTACGGCTCAATACAACCTTGCACTAGCATTGAGGAGAGCTAATGCAGCAAAAAATTTTCTGATTGGGCTGGGTATAGATCCGGTTAGAATTGTAGCGGTGAGCAAGGGTGCCACAGCGAGATTTGCTCCGGGGACTACTGAGGAAGCATATCAGTTGAATAGAAGAGATCAATTCATATCAATAAAACCGGGTACTGGCACGGGGGCATTGACTACTTATCGCACAAATGAATGAGAGTAAATCCTTATCAAGTTAAATCTTATTGTTCTTATAGAGTTATACACTTCTTCACCACTTGCACTTAAACTAGGTGTGCTAAAGTGAAAACATTGCTTCCAGTCCTTCAATTCCGTTATTCACCCTTTACTATCTTATATTCAAGTTAGCGCCATCAAAACAAAAGTTTGCCAATACCAGAAATTCTAAACATGTACTACAACATCTCGGTTTATCGGAGCGAATAGAAGTGCAGGATTCAAGATTCGACATTAACAAAATAAAAAAAACCTATAAAGACATGAGAAACTATTTCAACGATATTAGGGAATTATCCAAATCTGAAGAGGAAAGCACCCACGCTCAATTTGTGATCGATATGCTCCTGAAATGGGAAAGTACACAATTTAAGGCAAAGCAGAAGATCCCGATAAGCTTCAATGAATATCTCGTATTCACCATATTGCTGCCAAACGAGACTAACAACAATGATCCAAGCATTGTCGATGGATTGTGGGCTTATCAATATTTCCTGATAAACATAGGCGAAAAAAAAGAAGCGGACACACTTGAGTATATAATGCGGAATAAAGTAGGCAGAGAAGAATGGAATGAAACCAAGAAGCGGAATGTCATGGCGGCGAATCTCCTCAGATCCGCATACGAAAAAATTAAGAGATCTGATCACGAGGCTTCAATAGAAGAAGAAGACAAAATACCAAATCAGCTCGACTTCGATTTTATGAAAGATGATAAAGATGAAAAACGAAAACTCGATCAACAAGAAGAGCAAAATAGTCAGGAAAGTGAAAAAGAAGATAAATTTGATATGATCAAGTACCTTGAAAAAGAAAGGAGACAAAAGATCCTAAAACCTTATTTATGGATCATGATTTTCATCATATTAACTAGCTTCATATCCTATATACTCTATGGGGTGAGGTTAGGGAGATTAAATGAAAAACTTTTAATAATATTGATTGGGGCAGTCATAGTTATGGTTTTAGGATTCATCGTTATCACTTTCGTCATCAAAAAGTTCTCGAAAGATGGTGGAAGGGGACAAAAAGACCCTTGAAATAAGTGTTTCTTTCATTACAATCCGTATCATAACCATAATTTGACTGGTGAATGCCGAAGTAGCCAGATTACATGTAAAAATCCTTGATTATTTAACTTCCCAAAGACGTTTTGTCAACGTTTTGCTGAATCACCAGATTAATTAAGTGCGTGATATAAAAGCCCCTATGAGATGATATAGAAGAGTCAAC
>DASWID010000013.1 GCA_036397855.1 Thermodesulfobacteriota bacterium
ACCTTGTGCCTGGCTGATACATTTTCCTATACCTCGATAATATTCAAACAACCTGCCATAACGATACTCTGAAACTGAAGTCATTCCGAAGACCAGATTAGATCTTTTCGTATATGTTAGCGAAAAAATTTATCCTTGGAAACTCTGATGGCATGGTTTAGAGGTATCCAGCTACTTGAAAATGATCTAAGCGGTCTTATAATAGATGCTTTGAAAAGGCCCGGAGGGTATTTCGCGGAAGCAGGAGTTGGCATGGATTACGGGGTACATCTTCCTTTACTCGCCTTCGATGGAGAGCATTTTTACATCCCAAGTCTGAATATGGAAAGGACATTAAAGCACAAGAATATTGGCGGAGGAAATTACAAGGTTGCATTGATCATTGACGATGTTGGAACCGTAGATCCTTTTGAGCCACGCGGAATTAAAGTTCACGGTAATGCTCAGATAATAAAACGCACGAATCAGAGCAGGATGCTTGGTCCTGTTTTATATGCGATTAAATTCCTTCAATAAAGTCGAAGACAGTAAAAAACAAACGCCTGAAAGATATGGCTTTACATCACTCTCGATTATGGATATAGAAAACGGAATAGTTCAACATGTTTTTGTGTTCTTCGAAAACATTAGGACAAAGGTTACATGTGATGTGTTGAAAGAAAATAAACGTCTTTCATTAGCTTTAACCGAAGTTTCCCATCGATAGGTAGAAGAGAATTTAAAAATCATCAAAAATAGTTACAAGACGCTAAATCTTTTTTTTAGAATTGATCAGTCGCCGTTACTTTTCGACCATACGAATGATCATGGTCCGGCACTTATCCCGATCACACTGAGCCTGTCGAAGTGTGAAAATACATAAGGCATGTCATCCTTCGACCTCTGCTCAGGATGCACGGTTTAACACAAAATCATGATATTTAAATAGCAATAATGTGTGAAATAGATAAGGTCAGGAAAACCGATTACTCGTCCTCTATGTGCGCTCTTACCATTTCCAATAATTCAGGTGTCGGTTCCAAACCGTGGTCCTTTGCGTGGACTTTGGCCTGTTCCAGCACTTCTTCCTCGGTCTCTCCGCGAATGATGTGATTACATTCAGAACTTGGATTTACCTTGTTGCATTGTATGATTTTGCCCATTGTGAAAACCTCCTTAAACCTAATATAGCTGGCGGTGGAATATAGTCAAATCCGTAACGTCAAAAAGGATTGTGGGTTACAGTCTCATGTAAAAAAATGGTAAAGAAGCGATCTTAAAAATGTAACCCATCGCCTATTTGTGAGCAATTGCTGCACTCGCAGGTCCACCGAGTGGCAGGACTTCGGTGTTTTTGAATCCTATTTCCTTGCACCATTCTTCGAAGTCCGCTCTTGTAAAGACAAAAGCGTCGCCGAACTCTATTAAAACGCACTGTCAAATATTGGTTGTACTACAGATTAATATGAGCATAAATCAAAGCCGTTGTGTTTAAATGTATTAAATAAACTTTGACATAATCAAAAATGGTGTATTATAATTATATCCCGGCAAGGGGATAATGCTTATGTCATAATCAAAAGGGCAATATTTGAAAGGCTGTTTAAGATGTTGCTACGAAGACGTGAACATTTATTTTACCCATTGATGTGAGTTCACAGTCTTGTCTATCATGTGTTCTAATCTGGTGAGTTCTTTCGGAGCGTTTGGATCCCCGTAGTAATTTCTTACACTTTTCGTTTTCCCGTTTATAGTTATTGAATTTACAGCCGTGGCCATGTCGGGGATCACGCCTTCTTCATAACTTTCTTTTAGGGATAAAAATCCAATTCCATCAATTAATGAAATTAGCATTCTAATTCTGGTTTCACTGATTGTAAATGTTTTTCTACCTATGACTCTGACGAATGTTTCACCCTCGTAAGCACATCTCCCATTAGCATATAGCGTTGGCTTATAAACCGGACATGTTCCATTAAAAGCTCTTCTTACGAGTGTAATTACCACTTCATTTTCAAAATCATTTGTTTTATTTTTTTTCATCGCTAGAAATTAAGATCATAGTTAATACAATTAAGCGACGTTGGGTCTCGTTTTCTCTGCTTTTAATTTAAGTTTATTTTACTATACTAATCGTGATGTCTTTTGGAATATTAATTTTTCTTCTCCGCAAATGTACTTGCTTATAAAAGGTCTGAGGAAAATTATATGAAGATGAAGATAAAATTTTGTGGCGCGGCAAGAACAGTAACGGGGAGCTGTCATCTTTTGACTTTAAGTGATCGGCATGCAATTTTGATGGATGCAGGATTATATCAGGGAAGAGAAGAAAAATTTATAGACTTCAATAGCGCATGGCTATTTGAACCGTCTACGATCAATTGCTTAATACTTTCACATGCACATATTGACCATAGTGGTCGTATTCCAAAGTTGGTGAAAGACGGTTTTAATGGAGAGATAATTTGCACTAGTGCGACTAGGGATTTGACTGCTGTGATGCTTATGGATAGTGCAAAGATTCAGGAAAGAGATGCCTATTTCATAAATAAGCAAAAGAGAAAGAAGGGGTTGAAGGAGGATTCTGCGCCATTGTACACAATTAATGATGTCTCTAACTGTATGCAATATTTTGTGGGGATAAGTTACGATACATGGCGCCGAATTAGCGATAATGTGTCGGTACTCTTAAGGGACAGTGGTCATATATTTGGAAGCGCAAGTGTAACACTCAAAATCGATGAAATAGGACAAGAGCCCATTTTCGTGGGGTTCAGTGGAGATATCGGAAGACCAAACAGACCGATTCTAAGAGATCCAGTGTCAATGCAGAATCTTGACTATCTTATCTGTGAATCTACCTACGGAGGTGTGGTTCATGACAACTTTCCTAACGATCAGGAAACGCTACTGAGGATAATCAAGGAAACCTGTATCAATAAAGACGGGAAATTAATAATTCCCGCTTCTAGTGTGGGCCCTACCCAAGAGGTCGTGTATACGCTGGATAAGTTACAAACAGAGAATAGGCTACCCAAAATACCCGTGTTTGTAGATAGCCCCATGGCAATTAATGCTACTGAGGTATTTAAATTACATCCTGAGTGCTTCGATTCAGAAATAATGGAGTACGTGATCAATGATCCTAATCCCTTTGGTTTTAACAATCTGAAGTACATACGTGATAGGCAAGAGTCTAAGCAGTTGAACGATTTTAAGGGCCCGGCAATCATTATAAGTGCAGCCGGAATGATGACGGGGGGAAGAATACTTCACCATCTATTAAACCACATCGAAGATTCAATCAATACAGTGCTAATAGTTGGTTACTGTGCCAATCACACGCTGGGTGCGAGACTTCGCGAGGGGGAAAAGAGGGTGCAGATATTTGGAATTGAAAAAGAAGTGAAGGCCAGGATCGAGATAATGGATTCTTTCAGTGCTCATGCGGATGAACCTGAGATCATAGATTATCTTTCGAATTTGGATAAGAATAAGCTGAATAACATCTTTCTCGTACACGGCGAGTTGGATCGACAGTATAAACTTAAATCAGCATTAGAACGTGAAGGCTTTAATAATATCGAAATTCCTGCTTTTGGCAACGAGAGAGTATTAAGGCATTAATATATGCTACCTGTCCAGCAAATCGTTTTATGGAGAATTCTTTGCGATCATAGTATCATGTTGCCCACTTCGGATTATTTGGTTCTTTACCCATTTATCAAACAAAATAAATAAAAATATCTCCTCCAAATATACCTTAATCGGGAGGATGAAGGCGGGTATAGATGATGCACCATTAGCCAAGGCCTAATAACCACTAAAAGAGAAACTCGCCAGTTTCATACTGTAGAAGATTATGTTTTATGTCCTTGATTATTTCTTTTTTTAGCTCTGGAGGATGCAAAACCATTACATTTGATCCGAATCCTCTTATCCAGCCGACAAGGATAAGATTGATCTCATTTTCAAAGTTTAGTATTACGCTTCCATCTTTAAGCAATTCTTCCTTTTGGTTGGGATACCATTCTCTTTCTAATATATAGTCTTTGATTTCAGGGGAAAATTTTAGCTTTATTTTATGCTTCTCACCCTCGAAATTAAACAAGCTGCTCCTAAAAAAGTTAATTACATCGAAATCTGACGGGTATTCAAAGAATTCATCAAGAACATGAACATCCTTTATCCTGTGCAGTGCCATAGTGATAATTTTATTCTCATTGTTTGTTATGTTTTTGCATAGAATATACATTGCATCTCTATAATTAAAGAAATGAAGAGGAATAATTTTATATCTTTTCTCAATGTCGCCTTTTCCGTAATAAAATTCACATGCCTGATTGTTGATGGCCGCTTCGATAATCTTTTCGATCGATTTCAACTGATCCTTTTCGCTATAGACCTTTCCTCCGAGTTCACGTGGCAGTATGAACAGGCTTGAAATCCTTTTGAAGAAATCGTTTCCCGTTCGCTTCTGAGCCTCTTCGGCTGAAACATCTATTTTGTTGAATACCTCGCCCAGGTGCTGGTGCATAAATGGTATATCTTTGAAATGTGCAAAACCACGGATGAAGTAAAGGGAGAGGACCTCATAGGGGCTGAGCAGCAGGGGTCTGAATTTGGTTGCATGCTTTTCTATTCTGTATCTGTATTTTTTGTCTTCACCCCTCTGTTTTATTACATCGATGTCAAAAATATTGCCTTCCATGGCTTTTAGATCGCGCCTTACGGTTTTTTCGCTTTTCATCACCGCTGCCGCAATCTCCTCAACGGTGGCCCCCGTTCTATGATTTGAAAGGGATTCGATGAGGTAATAAAAACGGTCATATTTGCCTATCGGCTCTGGAATGTCTATCAATTAGGTCAGCTCCTCAATTTCTTATTTTTTAGAAAATTATACTCAATAATGGACAGAATATGTCCATTCAATCATGCAAACTAACTTACAAATTCAAAAAAGTTCGGAGGTGTAGCATGTATGAAATATCGAGATTGATAAATCATGCGATCGGTGGAGACAGGGATAGAAAAAGGGACATTGTAAGAGGGCTTGGATTTGAGAATGATGTTATAGAGGGTTATAACCGCCTTGAAAATCTGTTTCGGACAGGGAGGTGTAATGAGAAGATAGGGAAGAGATTGCCAAAAACTTTGAACCTGATGCCGAAGCTTATCAAAGAAGCCTTAGATGAAACAGCTAGGCAGTTAGAAAAACAGAAAGAAATTTCATTACAGCGCCGCGAGGAGTATGAAAGAAATACATTTCGTCCATATTTATGGATAAACCATACATTTTCAAAGCCGAAGGATAGATCTCTAGTAGATTATGTGGGCCTCGAACAATGGAAGGTTATAGATCTTCCCAAGGACATAATCAAAATGGGATTGGATGATCAGGTGGAGACAATTCATAGAATCATCATTGACCACCAGCGGGAGACCGGTGGGTATGATGATATGTTTGGAAGAATTACAGATTATATATTTTGTAGGAGCTATGATGAAAGTTATCTCATCAGCGTGGAAGGTGAACTCGTGTCTTCGGATAATGAAAATGGTAAAAGGGCACTTTTAGATTTAACGTGATTATTAGTTTTAAATTGGCTCCTTACCTGGCGAATTCCCTGTGGCTTCCTGCAGGTTTTCCGTTGTCATTGCGGGCGGAGCGAAGGGATCTCTTTTTATGGATTGCTTCGTCGTTTCTCTCCTCGGAATGACTTCTTGGGCTTTTTTAAATTTAAAAGGATACCATGCAGGTGCAGGGAGTTTCATTATATCACGTTTCGAGCGCTCTTGATGCTTTTTCGTGTATCATGCTTAATTGTTTCTCTTTTTCTGTTAATTGTTCATCTAGTTCATATATTTCTTCGCACTTCGTACTAATTGTTTCTTCATTGAAACCTACTTTATTTGTAACATCTTCAATTATCGAAGGGACTCGTTTCTTATTAAAGGCATAAATGGTTTCAAGTTTTCCTCTTATTCTTTTTGTTATTTTATCGTCATGGAGGTTGAATTTTGTGATCACTCTGCCTAGCCATTGTGAAGGCTGTGGCTTATCAATTTTAGGCAAGATATCTTTAACTTTGTTAAGTAGTGAGGAGGCGCTAATTCTAAAATCTGTTTTTGTTTCTTCAAAGAAATCAGTTTTGATATTCCCTTCACAGAGGTTATTTAAAACCTCGAAGAGCGCGAATTCCCATTCTCCCAGTTCCATTTCCTGCATAGCAATTTGTGATGGAGTTTTGATTCCGTACCTCGTCTGTGTCTGGTACCGTGAATATATAATATTTCCGAGTTCTTCAAGTGCCTTTCTCTTTTTATATTCAATTTTGCTAATCTGCCCCTTAACTTTTTGGGTCTCGATCAACTCCTTTGACTTTACACCGACAGTGGTAATGCCTTTATCTAAGCCGAGCTTTAACTTTTCGAAAAAATCACCCATGCCGATTTCCTCCTACCATAACTATACTGATAGATTGAGAAAAATAAAAAACCGGGTCCTTCAACTTTAAACTTTGATGATTCATCATTTAAATTATAGAGGTTCAAGCAAATGAGAATCGTGCAAACCGAGAGCGGTGAAAGTTTTGAGAATGTCGTTGAAAAAGAGAATATAGAACTAGATGATCAGTCCACATATTTCTTACTTCCTGATATCCCCGCTATTGTTCAGGCGGAGAACCTTTTTCTTAAAAGAAATGGACTGTGGGGAGAGAGACTGCTCACTTTTGGGAAGCTGTCATTTATCTCTAACTTGGATTCTAACGAACGTCGAAATGTAATCTCCAGAATGGGAAGGCTCTTCATGATGGAGGAGATTGTAGATGATCTGAATGCAGATTTCTCTTATTTTAAAGATAAATTTCTTGTAAAGGGGTTTTCCGAATCGCTTTTAAAAATTATCGCGGAGTTAAAACATGCGAAGATTATGCCTCAGGATTTGGCAGATATTAGCGAGAAGGAGGCTGAGGGTGATCTAAAGGACAAGCTAAAGGACTTGGCGCTAATTTTTAAGAGTTATAAAGACAAACTGGAAAGGGAAATTCTCATAGATGATATAGACAAACTAAAGCTTCTTTCAGAATCCACTCTCAAGGGCAGATTATCGCGTATTCTTCCGGGTGCGAAGAAAATCGTTGTTTTCGGGTTTTATGATTTTACTCCATCTCAGCTAGAGGTTTTGGAAGCTATAGACAAGGCTGGATACGATCTAGCTACATATGTTCCCCCTCTTGATAAGGTACCGGGATTCAAATCGGTTGTCATTAGTAAAATTGAGAGTTGGTTTGGAAGGATTGAAATTGAAAAAATGGTTAAGACAAACCGGATCGAATGTGAATTAGAAATTCATTCTTTCCCATCACTTAGAGAAGAGGTGGAATTTGCTGCAACTGAGATTAAGGGCTTGCTTCTGAATGGAGCGTATAGGCCTGGTGAGATAGCGATAGTATCAAGAACAATGGTAAATAAAGAGAGCCTATACGCCGGCGAATTACATAGACTAGGTATACCCTATTCCATTTCGACCGCAGGGAGATTGGGTGCATTGGGCTTGGGTCAGTTTATTTTGACGCTACTGCGTGTAAAATCCTCCGGTTTCGAAAAAAAGCATTTTTTAAACCTGCTCAGGAATCCTTTTTTAGCGGCTTATTTGAAGCATGAACAAATTTATGACTTTGTGAGTCAGATTGATCTCAAATCAAGCAGGAAAAAAACATTAAGAGGGGTGAAAGCTTGGGATGAGTTGTTAAGCGATTTATTTGAAAATGAGAATTTTGGGGTTGTGGAAAGAGTTAGAAGATTAATATCTATAATCAGTGGCAAGCTTAATTCTCTCGCCGTAGGAGTATTGACAGAGGATCTAGCCAACGTGATGGATGAGCTTCTTATTTGCGAATCGGTAAAAGAATTTTCCAGCAATAAAGATGATCAGTTTAATAACTGGGAACGCTTTCATAGTTTTATTAAAGAGCTTCGCTATCTTTCAAAGTTTAGATTTAAGGGCATGAAGGTTGCGGAATTAAACGAATTTATAAATCTTTTGCAGGAGCTTTGGATTGAGGAGAAGTTTTCACATTCTAGTGCCGAAAGTGTAGAGACAGTACAAATACTAGATGCCTTAAAAACAAGGGGTACTACATTTCAGGTATTATTCGTTTTAGATGTCGCAGAAAAAAGTTTCCCGTTGCCGTTCATCAGGGATCCGATTTTAAAGAATGACGAAAGGGCACATATCAACAATTACATGGGAAATCGTTCTCTTTATGAAGAGTTCCATCATTATGAATCAGAAGATTTGTTATTCAATTTGATCAAATCATCTGCTGAGAGGAAACTTTATATCTCTTACTCTTATAGGGATGAAAAGGATCGATCGAACCTTCCTTCTTATCTAGTGTATGAGCTTGAGAGGAAGCTGGGAATAAAGGTTAAAAAGCATTTCTTGAAAGATAGATTCAAATCGCACAAAAATCTTTATACCAAACCTAAGCTAGCTGAACATCTTTTTTACGTATATCGTAACCAGAATTTTGAATTCCAGAACTACTCTGAAAATTTACCTGAACGCATAAAATATGTTTTGAAAGGCATAAAGGCCGAAACTAAGAGACTAGAGATCAATGGTGTTTATTCAAAATTTGAGGGGAATATTGAAAATGCTGAACTGCTTCCTCAATTAAATGAATTCTCCCCGACAAAATTGGAAACGTATGGCCAATGTCCGTTCAGGTTTTTTGCAGGCCATATACTTAATTTAAAAAAGGTAGATGAAATTGAAGATGATGTCAGTGCTCTAGACTTAGGCCTTTTTTATCATAGAATCTTAAAGGAATTTCTTCTATTATTAGTTAAAGAAAATGAGGGTAGGGTCGATTTAAGGAAAATAAGCGATGAAGAGATTAGTGAATCACTAAAGGGGCTTTTAAAAGAAAGGGATTTTAATAAAGAGTTTAGTTGGCTTTCTGAAGGTAAAAGGGCACTGACTATAAAAAGAATAACTGAACAGGTTTTGCCCCAATTTATTCAGTTTGAACTAATCCGTATAAAAGAATGGAACGAGTTAGGTCTTTTCCCAGCGGGGTTCGAAAAAGGAATAGATTTCGAAATCGACGATATAAAATTATCAGGGATAGTCGACAGGATTGATGTCGGAGATCGGGGGCTGCTTATTATAGACTATAAATTGAGACCGTCATCGATGAGAAAATTTTTTGATTTCCGAAACCTCCAGCTGCCGCTCTATCTTTACGCATTCAGTAAGCTCGGAGAAAAACCGGTTGGAGGCTTTTTCCGATTTCTGGAAAGCCCGGATCGTGAGATAGGGTTTCAAGAGAATGCAAAAACGAGTGTGAAAGATCAAATATCCTGTGCTGAAGAGCAGGTTCGGATTTACGTAAGCCTCATGAGAAAGGGGTTCTTCCCTCCGGTTATCGACGAAAAGGGATTGGGTTTTGAGAATAAGGAAGTTGAATTGAGAAAGGACGAGAGAGGTCCCTGCGGATGGTGTGAGTACTCAGACCTTTGCAGGGCGCCGGGAGGGATCTTCAGGCGATTATAGTGTTTAGCCACGAATTTACACAGATGTACACGAATAAGATGATTTTATCTAAAAAAAATAAAAAACTGGTTCCGTCCTTCTTCATGGGCATTAGTGGCTGAGAATAATAATTTAGCCGCGAATTGGTTTAATGCTAAGATGCATTGAACAAATTAGACAAAAGGGCTGCATAATTACTAACGAATATATCAATTTGATTTTGAATACAATGAAAATTGTTTATAAGGAGTTATCTTACAAAATTATCGGTTTGGCAATGGAGGTTCACAGCAGACTTGGATATGGATTTTTGGAAAAGGTTTATGAGAACGCACTAATGATTCTGTTGAAAAGAGAATGTATTGATGCTAGACAACAACATTCGATCAAAGTTTATTTTGAGGATGAGATTGTTGGGGATTATATCGCTGATTTTGTAATCGACGAGAAGATTATACTAGAAATTAAGGCATTGGATGAAATTAGTGACGCTCATAGGGCTCAGGCCTTGAACTATTTGCGGGCGACTAAGTTACCGCTGGCAATTTTACTGAATTTCGGGAAAAAGAAACTTCAATATGAGAGACTGGTACTTTGATTTTAGAATGCTAACGAATAATTTACACAAATCAGTGCGAATCATTTTTTTATTTAAAAAAATCAAAAATAAAATTCGTGTTTATTCGTGTTAATTCGTGGCAAAAGAGTTAGTTATGAAAAGCAGAATCGAAGAGTTTATGAATTTGAACGATGAGCAAAGGGTGGCCCTCAACCTTAGCAGGGACATTGTCGTTGAAGCCGGAGCGGGGTCGGGAAAGACCAGAGCCCTTGTTGCGAGGTATCTTAAAATTCTTGAAGAGGGTAGGGCAAAAGTCGACGGAATTGTTGCTATCACTTTTACGGAAAATGCGGCGTCGGAGATGAGGGAGAGGATAAGAGATATGATTAATTCATATATTGAACTATATGGTGAGACCAACAACATAAATAGGGAAGCCATAAAGAGACTTCCAAATGCACCCATAAGCACGATTCATGGTTTCGCTGCACGAATTCTAAAGGAAAATCCGTTTGAGTCTTTGCTGCCACCCAGCTTTTCAATCATAGAAGGTATTGAACGAAGATTGTTCATCGAAGAGGCTATAGATGAATTTATTATGAAGCTCTGGGAGTCTCAGGATGAACTTGATAATGAACTTGTGTTTTCGATACTGGCAGAGGAAGGCTATGATCGCAAAAGGGTTAGGGAAAGGCTTTTTTCCATTATTTCATTGTCTAATAGGCTCCATATTGATCTCGAGCATCAATGTAAAGTCTTTTCGAAAGACAGAAAGGCCAGTTTTGATGGTAATCGTTTGATAAATACTTTAATACAAAAGGTCAAAACTGGCTTGGCAGATTCATCCAACGGCTACGTACAAAGTAGAATAGAATCGGTAAGGGCTTATTCATCTTATTTATTGAATAGGAAAAATAACGCTATCAGGTCTATGCTTCTTTCAAAAATTAAAAATAAATTGGATATAAACGATGGAATCTTAGGACTTAAAGGTGCAAGTGAGGTTGAAAAGGTAGTTGCCACTTCCTTATTGGAACTGGTTAACAGTATCTTGGATCTATATGATTCCGAATTAACTCGTAATTATTTGAAATTGGCTTCACGAACATATTTATTTCTGACTATCAAAAAAGTAAAGGCCTCTTACCTCGAATATGAGGATTTATTAAAAGTCTGTAGAAAATCATTACTTAATAATCATAGCCTCCTGCGTCGCTACCGCCGCAAATTCAAGTTTATTATGGTGGATGAATTTCAGGATACGGATCCTATTCAGTTTGAAATCATTAAACTTCTCTCCCAGAATGGCGGTGGCGGTGCCAATACGTTTATTGTGGGAGATCCCAAACAATCGATTTTCAGGTTCAGGGGAGGGGACCTGGGAGTCTTCACCGGTATTAAGAAAGACGCAGGCAAGATAGATAAATTCTTAAAAAATTACCGGTCTCATCACGCGCTAATTGAGTTCTACAACAGATTCTTCGAGAAGCTCTTTCATGCGGGTTATGAACATATGGAGGCTACTCTTGAAGCAAATAACAGCGAAAGATTCGTAGAGTTTATATTTAGTTTTGATGCTGACGCCTCGGTGTGGAGGAAGAAGGAGGCATCCAGTGTAATGAAAAGGATCATACAGTTACGTGGTCATGGATATGACTACAAAGATATTTCAGTTATTTGTCGATCGACAAGCAATATTTACTTGTTGGAAAATGAGCTTCGCAAACACAATATTCCTTACTACTCGTCCAGCGGCAGTGGATTCTTTGGTCGGCATGAAATACGCGATGTCGCTGTGCTCATTAAGTATCTTCTAAACCCGAGTGATAAGATTTCTGAGGCTTCTGTGCTAAGATCCTTGTTCCTCGGAGCCTCAGATGATGAGCTGCTGGCGTACTATACAAATCGAAAGTCTGTTGAAAGCATAAATGAGTATCTTTTGTTTTTATCAGAGCTAAGAAAAGAAGCCTTATCTTTCACTCCGTTGGCTATGTTGGAATGCATATTGGAAAAGACCTGCTATGATGCTGCATTACTAGCTCTACCGGAAGGCTTATCGAGATATGCGAACATAAAAAAGCTGATAAGCATTTTTGGTAGGTTAGAGGCGCTCGGCCATGGAATAGTTGAAATACTGGAATACATAGATACAAGCGCTTTAGAAGATAGCGAACCTCTTGCACAGGCGGAACTGGAGGAGGAGGACTCGGTTAAAATTTTGACGGTTCACAAGGCAAAAGGGTTAGAATTCCCGGTTGTTATTCTCATGGATTTAAACCATGGTCCGGGCGGCGGGAATGACACTGTTATTGCCAGGAGAGAGAGTGGTTTTCTGGTTCGATATGAGGGCAGTAAATCCCAGCTCTGGGAGATTATCAATGAGCTTGAGAGCAGCGATAACCTGGAAGAAGAGAAGCGATCACTCTACGTCGCTAAAACAAGGGCAAAGGAGCTGCTTATTATTTCATTTGGTGGACAGATCAAAAAAGACGGGAATATTAAAATCAACGAGTCTTCATTTGCAGGGTTATTCAATACCGTTTTTAAGATACATTCAAATTTAGATGATAAAAGTTTAAGTGCGCTGGGGCTAAATATACCGATATGGAAAACTGAGGATTCTACAATGTTGACAGAAGAAGAAACGAAGACCAAAGAAGAAGTTGAGGTAGATACCATCATTGAGAGATTTTCCAATGTCGATCCTAATGGATTTGCATCAGACAATCCGAAGGACGAAAGAATCATACAGAAGCTTGGAGAAAAACCTTCCGAACTGGAGAAAGGAGCGCTTATGCACAGGTTTTTGCAGATATGGGACTTTAAACGGGAAAGCATAAAAGAAACCGTAAGGTTTGTCCTAAATGAAGGATATGTATTAGATGATTCGTTGGAGAAGAAGTTAAATAAATTAGGTGAGGACTTTTTAAGCTCGGAGCTTTTTGAAAGGATAATTAATGCGGACTCTTATGACAGGGAGATACCTTTTTATCTGGAGATAGATGGATTACCGGAGAGGAGGAAAATCGACCTGATGATTAAAGAAGGTGATCGAATTAGTTTATTTGACTATAAATATACATCTAAAGGAGAAATAGAGGAGAAGGAGCTTTCAGAATATA
>DASWID010000014.1 GCA_036397855.1 Thermodesulfobacteriota bacterium
GAAATAACCAAATCCGAATTGTCATTCGAGGATTGTACTCAATCAAAAGAAGAAAAAAGAAGAAGAATTACTAATGATGATAACCTCGAAAGCCTTCAAGCTTATTTTAAGGAGATATCAAATGAGCCTCTATTAAAGCCAAAAGAAGAAAAAAAATTATCTGCGATGATGAAAAAATGTGATGAGATGATTGCGAAAATAAATACTGCGATTACAGACATATTAATTCAAAAGGATCAAATTAAACCCAAAGATGATATAGATAATATCGTAAAAGAAAAAATCTTATTAAGTAACGTTAGATGTTTAGAAAATTTGTCGAAATCCTATGCTGAATTAGCAAAGATTTTGAAGAGCCGCTTTATTAACGCTAACCTCCGATTGGTACTTAGCATCGTAAAAAAATACTTAGGTAGAGGGCTGCCATATTCTGATCTTATTCAAGAGGGCAATTTAGGATTAATGAAGGCAGTAGAAAAATTTGATCATAAAAATGATTATAAGTTTTCTACTTATGCTACATGGTGGATAAATCAATCAATATCTAGGGGAGTTAAGATTCAGAGGAGTGTACTCCAAAAACCAGTCTATCTTTTAGAACAAGCAAATAAGGTATTTCGAACAAGATCGATTCTTGATATGGAGTTGAGAAGATCACCAACTCCAGAGGAAATCGCAGAGAGGTCGGGGAATAAGGTCCAGAATGTAAAAAGAATTTTAGAATCATACAAACTCGCTCTTAGTATTGACTCACCCCTAGATGATACCGGATATACATTATTAGAGCTCATTGAGGATACTGTTTTCCCTTTACCAGATTATTCAATATACAAAACAGAGCTTAGAGTAAAGATATTGGAATCCCTTTCAGTGCTCTCTCCGAGAGAGCGGGAAATAATAAAGATGCGGTTCGGATTAGTCGAAGAGAATACCTATACCCTCGAGGAAATAGCTAAAAGGTTTCATGTTACACGTGAAAGGATAAGGCAAATAGAGGAAAGTGCGCTAAAAAAAATATCTGTTTCAAAATTCGGTAATACACTGAGGCATTATTTGTAAGCATAGAAAAAAGTAAACAGGACTTACCACGTGGGTATTAATAGTATGTTGATATATTCTTTAAATAAGGAATCATTAAAATGTGAGAAAATGAACAGTTTTCATTGTTTAATAATTTACCGTTAAACGAATCCATAACCTTCAATGATACCAAATCTTTTCATAACTGTCCTTTATCATTGTAGTTTATTTACTGTCTAGTATATTGGCATACTTGTTGCAACTATATACATACAAAAATCTATTATAGGGAGGTGAAAAAGATGAGAAAGTTATTATCGTTTTTTCTGGCCGGGTTTTTTCTCGTTACTGTTTTGTGTACCGGTATGGTTCTAAATGCTAGTGCCGCAGTTCCTTCGAACAACATGATCGGAACAGTTACTCTGGTAGGAGATAACATGATGAAAATATTGGATGATAGTACTGGTCTCGAATTTGATTATAGCATCTCTGATTCACAAGAAGATAACCTTATCACTGGCTACACGGTAGAGCTTGAAACCAATGACGGAAGGGTTATTTCTTACACGGTGCTAGGCATTCCAGAGAATGTTGAACAGATCGTCTATGCAACTCGTGGTCTTCAGGAGTTTTAGATGTGAGTATAAACCCTTAAGCAGGGACTAAAAAAGAGTTAGGTCGCAGGGTTTTTAGATCTTTGTCTTTGAAAAGGACACTGAAGGGCTCTGCGACTTAGCTTATTATTTAAATCGTATGATTGATTATGTATCAATAATGTATCAATAGGTGAGCATCGAAAATAGTAAGAATTCGTAAAACGGTCGTCATCACGAATACTCTTAAATACTTTAAATGTAGTATATTTAGACTTAACCAATTCTATTGTTTTTAATCTTTATATCCTACCGGAAAGTTTTCTATAAGATCATCTGCTTTTGAATAGTTCCGTATGACCTATCCGTGATTTTATGATTGCTTTCCATTTTGCCATTTTTGCTAATGAGGGTTGGTATGGTAGTATAACAGCCTATGTTGCAAGTGCTTACAGGTACTATAAAAGGTAGGAAATTAAAGGTTCCAAAAGGCAGAGCGATCCGTCCAACTACTAGTAGGATCAAAAAGTCGATCTTTGACACGCTTGGCGATCTTTACGGGTTAAGTGTGCTCGATATTTTTGCAGGATCCGGAGGTCTTGGAATTGAATCATTGAGCAGGGGCGCATCCCATGTAACTTTCATAGAAAAAGACCCTAACGTTTTTAAATTACTCAGGGATAATGTCGGTTCATGTGGATTTTTAGACAAAGCCGATCTAATCTGTGATGATTATGAGCGTGCGACTAAGAGACTTGAAAAAGAGGGAAGTAAATTTGATATCGTTTTTATTGACCCACCCTATAGGTTATATGAGAAGAAGGAAATTTTGGAATTCATCAATCTTGTGACCAAGTGTGTCGATTATGGATCGATCATCATAATTGAACATGAGCAAAATTTGACCGATGAAGCCAATGGTTATTCTCGGATTACTAGATCATTTGGTGGTACAAAGGTTAGTTATTTTAGAAGGATCAGCTGATGGATAGGTATGCAATATATCCCGGTTCATTTGACCCATTTACATATGGTCACTTAAATATCATTGACCGCGGTGTAAAGATCTTTGAAAATGTTGTAGTTGCTGTCGCTCATAACGTATCCAAGAAAACGATCTTTACGCTGCAAGAAAGGGTTGAGATCCTTAAGGAAATATTTAAGAGTCGACCTGAAGTTAAGGTAGATTTCTTTGAAGGATTACTTGTCGATTACGCAAGAAAATTAGGCACAAACATTGTGCTTCGAGGAATGAGAACGGTTTCCGATTTTGAATCAGAGCTACAGATGGCTCTGGCGAATAAGACTTTATATAATGAACTTGAGACCGTTTTCATGGTTACGGACAGCGCATATTCACATATCAGTTCATCATTAATTAAGGAGATTATTACCTTAAATGGCTCAGTTAAAGAAATGGTTCCATATATAGTTGAAACCAAGATGAGAGAAAAGCTGCTACAAAGTCAGGAGCGATAATACGGATGAAACTTGCTTCAAGAGCTCAAAGGTTAAAACCTTCCGCAACCCTATTGATAACCGCAAAAGCGAAGGCGCTCAAAGCAGATGGCATTGATGTTGTTGGATTCGGTGCCGGTGAACCGGATTTTGACACGCCTATGAATATCAAAGATGAAGCAAAAAAGGCTATAAATAATGGATTTACGAAGTATACTGCCGTAGGTGGCACTGACGAGCTGAAGTATGCGATAATCTATAGATTGAAAGAAGATTATGGCCTTACTTATGATAAGTCTCAAATAATGGTTTCCTGCGGTGCCAAACATACGCTTTACAACTTAACACAGGTCATCATAGATGAGGGAGATGAGGTAATAATACCTTCTCCATACTGGGTATCTTATCCCGAGCAGGTTACATTGGCCGGTGGAACACCAGTGATTATTGAGACCCGTGAGGAAGAGGGTTTCAAGATAGATCCTGATGAACTAAAGAAAAAGATAACATCCAGAACCAAGGCATTTATCTTAAACTACCCATCAAATCCCACCGGTGCCACATACAATGAGGAAGACCTTCGAGAGATTGCAGGAATTGCTTTGGACGCTGGCCTGATAATAATTTCAGATGAGATATACGACAAGATTATTTACGATGGTTTGACTCACACACCGATTGCAACAATTGGTGAAGATGTTAAAGAATCTACTATCCTCGTGAATGGTGTTTCGAAGTCTTATTCTATGACGGGATGGCGTATAGGATATTCAGCGGGCGATAAGGATGTCTCGAGCGCGATGAGCAAGCTGCAAGGACAATCTACGTCAAACCCCACTTCCATTTCTCAAATAGCGGCGATAGAGGCTTTTAAAGGCCCTCAGGATGAAGTTGCAAAAATGGTAAAGGAGTTTGAGATAAGAAAGAACTATATAGCCAAGAGGTTAAATGATATTCCGGGTATGAAATGTTTTCATCCGCAGGGGGCATTTTATGTGTTTCCAAATGTCTCTAATTTCTATGGCAAGAGCTACAATGGTAAGGGAATAAGGAATTCTGTAGATTTTTCCGAATACCTACTCGATGTGGCAAAGGTGGCAGTGGTGCCAGGGATTGAATTTGGTTCTGACAAACACGTGAGAATATCGTATGCCGCTTCAATGGAAGAGATAATAAAGGGCGTGGGAAGAATTGAAGAAGCCTTAGAAAAACTTAGATAGCTAGAATGTTACCGGATATTATTTTTCGTCTATAAATATCTTATTGTAATACCATAGATTCTCAACCCATAGTTGTTATATCAATTTACGAAAATGATAAAAATCGGCATTTCCATTTCATTAAGTGGTAGATATTCGATTCAGGGTAAGGAGAGCTTTGACGGGCTTCGTCTCTGGATAAAGGACGTAAATGGTTCAGGCGGCATTTTCGTTAAGGATTACAATGAAAAAATTCCGTTAGAGCTTTTCCATTACGACGATGAGAGTTCTGTAGATAAATGCAAGAAGAATGTAGAAAAGCTGATTCTTAATGATAGGGTGGATTTATTGATTGGGCCCTATTCCAGCGGGCTCACCCTGGCTGTTGCGCCTTTGGTCGGAGAATTGAAAAAGACGATTTGGAATCACGGAGGGTCATCAGACGATATAACGAATCAAGGCCTTAAAAACATTGTTAGTGCTATTACTCCAGCCAGTGAGTACTTTAAGGGAATCATTGAAATGGTAAGAAAAATTGATGGCTCTGCACGAAGGATTGCCATATTTAAGGCAGAAGATAGCGGTTTCTCAGCCAATGTGGCAGATGGAGTAGTAGGATATGGTAAGGAAAAAGGGTTTGAGGTGGCAGAATATAAATATTTGTCCGGTACAAATGATTTTACCTCCCTTCTTCGACTAGCAGAAGAAAATGAGCCTGATTTAATTCTCGGTGCTGGACGAATGGAAGATGACTTACTCCTAGCCAAACAGATATTAAGGGATAAAAGCAAGGCAAAGGCGATTGGACTTGTTGTTGCAGGTATAAAAATATTTTATGAAACGTTTGGAAAGAAGGCTCAAGGTTTTCTTTCATCGAGTCAGTGGGAACGGGGCATGGGCATAAAACCGGAATTTGGTCCAACGCCGGACGGGTTTTTTAACATTTTTAAAGATGAATACGGAAAGGAACCAGATTATGTTGCTGCACAAGGATTTAATATTGGTTTAATTATTCAAAGATGTATTGAGGGGGCAGGAACGCTCGACGGCGATGCTCTTAGGGAAGAAGCAAATAGATCGGACTTTAAGACTTTCTACGGTCATTTTAGGATAGATCCTGTCACCGGAAGGCAATTAGGACATCGAAATGTCATAATTCAATGGCAGGGGGGTGAGAAATACACCGTGTATCCTGAGGAGATGGCGGAGGCAAAACTGATATACCCTGGACCCTGGTTTTAAAACCGATAGCCTTGCCTCTATTGATTATCTTTAAATTCATTCGGACAGATCGATAGGCGGGGTTTTCCAACCCCGCTCGACGACTACAGGGTACTGAATAGATAAATTTTTTTGGGATATAAATACCCCCCTTGACAATCTATCTATCAGTAGATAGGTTATACGGGATGGAAGAAAGAGTTAAATGCAATGAAGTTGCGCAGGAGATACTGGACCTTGCGCAGAATCTGTTTCAAGAGCGGGGATACAACTCCTTTAGCTATCGAGATCTTTCGAAGCAAGTGGGTATCAAAACATCAAGTATTCACTATTACTTTCCAACAAAAGGAGATCTGGCAAGGGCAATTGTAGTGAGATATAAGGAACATTTTAATGAGGCCTTTTCCCAGATTGGCACTCGATCGAATGATCCAAAGGAGAAGCTTGAGCTTTACTTGCAGCTCTTTATTGACGGCTTCAGATCCTGTAAGAGGGTTTGCCTTTGTACTATGCTTGCCTCTGATTTTGTTAATCTCCCGGAAGGGGTTCAAGAAGAGGTAAAAGGGATATTTTCGGATAATGAGGCGTGGATAGCTAAAGTTTTAGAAGAGGGTCGTGACTCAGGTGTTTTTGAGTTCAAGGGATCCCCGGAAAGGATGGCTAGAATGATTTTTTCTGCGCTGGAGGGTTCTATAATCTCAGCGCGGATATTTGAAAATGAGCATCGGTTATCTTTTACGTCTGATTGGATTATGAGAATGCTGCAACCTAAAAAATAAACTTAAAAAATTTTGACCTTATGATCTATCTACTGATAGATAGTATTGAGGAGGGAAAAACATGCATTTAAACGTCACGGAATCAAGATCTAATAGTGTGGCTAGACAATTTCAAATTGATAGCCCTTTGCTAGCACCACACCACGATTTGTCTGATGAAGAGCTTGTCAGGATGTTTGTAGAAGAAAGGGACGAAGACGCATTTAACGAGATCGCTAATCGTTATGGAGAGAAGGTGTTTAGACTTGCCCTTAGAATAACACATAGTACACATATCGCGGATGAAGTCCTGCAAGAGGTGTTTTTAACACTCGTTGAGAAACTGGATTCCTTTCGAGAGGAGTCGACGTTTTCAACATGGCTTTATCGAGTTGCTACAAACGCAAGTTTAATACAGATCCGGAACGAGAAGAGAGATGGAAGAAATATTAGCCTAGAGGACTATGTCCCATATGATGAGAAAGGAATGCTATTGGGAATTTCACTGAAGGATTGGAGTCATACACCAGACGAGGTGCTCGTCGAGAAAGAGGGTCTGGAGGTTATAGATAGGGCTATCAATGAGTTACCGGAAAAGTATAGAATAATTTTTCACTTGAGGGATGTAGAAGGTTTAACAAATAAAGAAGTCGGGGATATATTGGGGCTCAGTATTTCTGCAGTAAAATCCCGAATCCATAGGGCAAGGCTTTATCTGAGGGATAAGCTATCTGACTACTTTTACGAACGGCTAAAAAACATATGAATCCATTTTTGCGTCTAATTGAACCTAATCCGAAGCTGTAAGAAATATATATTTAGTGACGAGCCATTGAGCCTATGGATGTGGCTCTCACTTTTCGGCTCGATAACAAACATAGCTTAAGATACATACAATAAATTAAGGAGGGGAAATTATGCATTTACGGGAATTAGTTGAGGACCTAAATTCTATGATACTTGAAGGCGGGGCTTTAGAGGCATTTGAAAAATATTACGCCGAAGATGTTGTGATGGAGGAGAACGAGCTCCCACCGACCATTGGGAAAGCTGCTAACAGAGAGAGGGAAAAGGAATTTTTCTCGAACTTAGTTGAACTTAGGGGTGCTGATGTAAAGGCAGTTGCGGTTGGCGATGATGTTACGATGGTTGAATGGTTTTTTGACTACACGCATAAGGAGTGGGGTAGGCGCACATATCACCAGGTCGCAGTTCAGCGCTGGAAGGATGGTAAAATTGTTCATGAAAGGTTTTATTATGGCAGGTGATTAAGTTTTAATAGAAATAGTTCTCATAAATCAAATTGCAATAGGTCATTGGTTATTCAAAATAGCAGGTGCCATAGTCGGGTATTCCACCATCCGTCTCCTGTTCCTCAAGCCAGTCGAACTGGCAATAACATACTCCAATTTCACCGCAATCATAAGAGGTACTGCATTTCTTTCCTTGATTACAATCAGAGCACCTCACAGGGTTGGCCGTGATATACAGAGCGCTTCCGATGATCATAAAAAACACGATTGCGCTAATCATAATTTTTTTCATCTCATGACCTCCATCGTTCTTTATTACACTGCGCAACTATTATTCTTATTTTGTTCCTTATTTTTTAACGCTCCTGGAGTGAAAGAGGTATCCGACATTAATAATAATATTGTTTCAAACTCAAATCATTTATTGAGAATTAAAATTAGAAATTTCAATTAAACTTCCTAATAACCTGCGTCTTCTATGTCCCAACTCTCCCAATCCTCATCGCGATCTTGCCTTTTCTGTATTTCATCGGTATATGTCTCTTGCATGTAATTAACTACGTTGTCAGACACGCCTATTTGCCTTAGCCGCGCGTATTGGTTGCCGTCGAGCTTATATACTGTCTTGGATTGTTGAATTTCATTTATGATTTCCTGGTCACTTGCTCCAGCCTTTGTCATCTCGATGATCTGTGAGACAGTGACTTTAGTTGGGCTGTTGCTTGAGACTGATGCACAGGCCCCAAGAAATAACAAGAGTGAGGGAATGATAAGTAAAGAAGACGTCTTAAAAACGAATAACCTGATTTGTAACATATCCTCTCCTTTATAACTATACTTAGGATTTTAATCTAGAACTCTCCGTCTTCTATTTTAAACCGTAAATATTTAGATAACAATAGTATTAACGCATTGTTTTCTTTTTTGTTTCGTTTTTCATCAGGAGAGGTATTGAGCATTGTCTTTGTTTTGCCTCAAGGTCTTGTTTAAACGCTGTTGACAGTTCACTTATTTGATTAATAATTGTGTTCTATGAGTAATGGTGCTCTCATTTATCTCTTCATCGGCTTAATCGTCGCTGTATTATTGGTTGCTTATTTTGGCAGAGAATCTTTTTCTGATTCAGCCGATAGATATTTTTGCTACCCGCAAGAAGACACTATATTGCCTGATGGGAGTTATTATAGCTGCCTTGTATGCGTTGACCGGACTACCGGAAAGGTCGACGAATCCTGCAAAAAATTCGATAACTAAACCGAAAGATTTCCTCCCCCACTTGTGGGGGAGGATTACGGTGGGGGTAAGCATTCATAATATTTCTCATATAATTAGCAGTGAAATTTTATACGATAGGCGGGGTTTTCAACCCCGCCTGCCGACTTAAGTAAGCTTTCTTCCGGAGCCGTTCGTCCTGAGCCTGTCCTGAGCCTGGTCGAAGGGGGTCGAAGGATGATCCGGGTTTTCCCCATACTCCGACAAGACCATACCAAGCCAAATGTGGGGCATGAGAAAAGGGCTTCACAAACAAATAAACAAATAAGCAAAGCCTGACCCCAGCCATGGCTAGGCGTAAAAGAAGAAATATGAAGCTCCAGTACGTATATGAAGTGCCTATTAAGCGGTTGCGCCTCCCCCTTTAATCTGCGAACAAGGACATAGGTTACGCTTTGATTTCCTCCTTTTGTAAAGGAGGATTAAGGAGGATTTGGCTAAATTTTTGGTCGGCTAGCCTGTACTGAGTTAATCGAAGTGCCCAGTACAAGCTTCGTGAAGCAATCTTGAACGTCCCCTTTATATACTACGAAAAATGTTTAATAAATCCGAAGGATTAATAATTCTCACTGACTTATACATTTGAAGTCTGTGTAAATCTTTATCCCCACTGACTATGAACTTAGCCTTTGCTGAAAGAGCGCAGGACAAAAACTTATCATCATCGGGATCTTTACAAACCCCTTTAACAGCTTTTTTTATTTCAATGACTTCAAAGAAGGGGAGCACCTCTTTATAAATAATAATGTGTATCTCATCTTTCGAGAGGGCAAACCTTGGGTATTCAAGAACTTTTCTAAATTCATCGAATGTTTCCATTGACACTACAGGAATTATCTTCCTACTCTTCCATAAATCCACTATCTTTGACGTTTCTTTTTTGAAAAGGAGGGCCGATACAAGAACATTTGTGTCAAGAACAACCTTTATCTTCCCTTTCTTCTTGCCCATTTGATAGCTTCTTCTACATCCTTTTCCTCAATTCCAAGTCTCTCCATCTTAACTCTTATTTCTTCGAGTAAATCTATTTCGGGGCTTATCGTTACGGGTGTAAGGACTATCTTTCTGCCCTTGACTCGAACATCAAAATATTCAATATCAGGGAATTCCTTGACGATATCTTTTGGTAAAGTGAGTTGGTTTTTAGATGTCTTTTTTGCAAGCATTGTCATTACTTCCTTACAGTAAGGATACATTGTTATACAGATAAATCAACAAAACTGATCAATTTGAAAGCCTTGCTAAGTGGCGGGGACCCTTCTCAATCAAAATTCGAATTAACGAGGGGTGCGTTTTTTATAGCATCGATTGGAAGTCTCCAGATGAGATGAACCCTGGTATCATGTTTGATTAAGCTTTTGTATGACTCTGTTGCCTGTACTGATTATGATTAATTTATAAGCAATATCCACGCGGTAACACATTTAAATATCTTATGATTAAAGGGTTGCCCCTTTGATCCAGCTCCGACCTCTATGTACCCGACTCTTTACCCTACCTTACCTAATATTTCGGTTACATTTTACGTCGCAGAATACGAGGTATTGACTTATTAACGAGACCTGTGCTAAAAAGGTACGAAAATCTAAACTTAATGGAGGACATAACATGTGGAGATACCTTACATCTTTATTAGTGGTGACAGTTGTATTTGCGGGATTGGTGTTCGTTTCCTGGACGCCCACTGCCAAGGCAGGGGGGACGATGACTTCTTCTTGTACTGATTTTTGTGAAGAAGCCTTCATCTGCGCCTGTGCCCTGAAGCTCGGCGGGAATTTACGTGAGACAAGGTGCCAGTTTAACACAGAGCCTACATGTCAATTGGGTTTTGACTATGGTTATGAAGGGACTTATTGCAATTGCGACCCTGACCCCAAGTGCTTTAGTTGGAAAGAAAATGACAGAGTGTGGCTAAGCTTTCCTCAACCTTACAATTTTTGCGATTAGCCGATGTAAGGGTAGACGCCCTGAGGGGTGCGGTCCAAAAGTGTAAGGGTTCCAGACTATTATCGATTGCGGATGCGAATCAGCTATATGCAATGACGACTGCACATACCTCTGTTAGACATAAGACGTTTCTATTACCTTACAGGCCAATGTGCCACAGGTAGAATTTGAGAAGATGCGCAGCAATCCTTACACATTGCTCGATTGCTTACACACCTATTCAAAGCTCCAATGGAAAGCCTTTAACTAGGCGGAATCATATTGAGGTTACCTCTCCCCGCTCTTGCTCATGAAGCCGGGTGACACGCTGACAGAAGTTTGCTATTCGCTTTGGACTATACTTAGTGCGTAGGGTTGTGCTATGTCTATGAATAGATAGATTCCCATCTCAACTTACACCATCTGATAGGTGAAATAGTGGTTATTCCGCCTCATCAACAACGCCGGCCTCAATCAGCTCTTCAACAATCAAATCCATATCCCTCTTGCCCAAGTCATTATTCGGGTAAGTGTCTTTGATGAAATCCATATCCGCTCTAGTCAGTATTTACAGGGATTTCATAAAGATCAATGAATCAATAAGTAGTCCTTATTATTTTGGTAATAATAATTCTAACTTGCTAATGATCGGTCCTCCCGGAACGGGAAAGACGATGCTTGCAAGGATCCAGATACCTTTCCCGGTTTAATCCGTGGTGACTCTTTGCCCCGTAAAGGTGTTTGGACCGAAGGTGTTAATCGGGGTTGCATCAGGGTCTAACGGGTTTTGGTCAGGACCAAATATCTCGACAAGAACCTCTCCGGTAATCTCATTAAACCCCGGCTGGAATTCCACAGTAAAACTTGAACGCCCAAACCCGGTGAATACACCTGTGTCCGAGTCGAATGTAAAGTTGAGTGTCTTGATGATTACCTGTCTGTTCCCAAACCGGTTCCATGCCCCCTGCTGGACTCCAAACGGGGGTGGGATCATCTGTCCTGAATTCTGGCTGAAGGCAGTACCGCTGGCTGTAATCGTCAGTATCTGAAGAAAGCCATCGCTCTGGGTGAGCAGGTAGGTTCCAGCGACCTTATTTTGAAAATCCGCTCTTGCTTCTCGAGGTTGCATGATTATGGAGACGTATAATATAAAGAACCCCAGTATGAAAAGGGTGAAGACATTCTGTTTTTTCATTGAGAATCCTCCTTTAATAGTCGTTTATGACGAAGATTAGCACCACGCTACTTCCAAGTCAAAATACGGTGCGGTTGACTTCTTCTTAGTTAAAGATTTACAATTAATAGAATTTGAAAGTCCCTCGCGCCAATCTTAGAACAATCAAATCCGACCTTGAACAAGCCCTATTGCATTACACCGCCTTTAGGAAAGGGGATCCTATCCCATCCGGGTTAGTCCCTTATTTGCAATTGCTAAGCGAGGTTGATAGCGTAGCCGCGTTTGTCGATAGTTTCAAACAAGATAGAAGCCGGTTGCACTACCAGGCGCTTATTATGTTCTTAGAAGGTAAACCGATAGATCAAATAGCTCTCGAGCTTAAAAACAAAGTGACACTGAAGCAGATTGAATGCTGGATCTATGGCAATGACCAGGAAATAGGGTTAGTAGGCTTTACCTTCGAGACATTCGTAAAACTTTCGACCTGGTGCCCGTTCTGCGACTTCAGATCAACGAACGGCAATGCGGGCATGGCGCCGTATCCCCTTAGATCGCGAATGTGTTATCACCGGGAATTGGCCTGGGCCGAAGACGCCCACTATCGATGACCAAACCAAGGGGCAATATGTATTAATAGGGGTACAGAAAGTCTCTAATAATTAAGCTAAGTTCCAATACACTCATCGTGAATTATTTTTTAAATCACCAACTTTTTGCATATGTTGTTTCATCAATCTCTCCATTGTCCCATCGCATATAAAAGCACCCGTATATAGGGGTCGCGTCTTCACAATTCACAAATCGTAGTAATCGATTTGGATTTTGTAATATGGCAAGAGCCTTGAGGCTTTGATTTGAGAATGCATGCCACCGTATAACCTCCAGGGGAAGTAGAAGAGAAAATATCTTTTATACTGGTAAAGATCAATCTTTATTTTAGAGAAACTAAACGAGACTCTTAATAAATACTCCGTAGTATCCTATGCGTACTGTCTTATGAAAAATTATTACCACTTAATGGGTGATACAGCGCTATCACAGAGCGACAGTAGCTCTAGGGGAAAAATGTCGGGGGGAATAAAAGATCGTATAAAATGCTAAAGGAAATTGAGCGTGTCCGGTGATTATTTGTGAATTGTGAAGATACGACCCCGCACGCTTCAGATGTATTCTCTTCATTTTATAACCTTCGGTGCATTATAAGCATAAATCTTGGATAAGAAATATCAAACTTCATGTATCCTAAGAAACCTTTCAATGGATAAAAGGGTCGTGAAAAAGGCTTTGCCTATTTGCTTATTGAAGTGTCCTACCATGAAGATATGTGAGAGCACACTTAATTGCTCGGGTGTAGAACTTAATTTTTGATTGATCGGGACTGGAAAGTCCCGACTATCGATTATTTTTGAAGTTACCATCACATATCGATAGTCGGGGTTTTCAACCCCGCTTAGCGACTCAAGCAGAGCTTCTTCTGGAGCCGTTCGTCCTGAGCCCGTCGAAGGATGAACGGCATCAATCCATTCCGAAAATCCATTCTTCCATCCTTCGACCCCCTTCGACCAAGCTCAGGGCAGGCTTCGATATTACTCAGGATTCAGGACAGGCCCTTCGATTCGACTCAGGGCTGGGATGAGCGGATAGCAAAATAATGGATCCCCGATAAATGCATTCGGGGATGACATCGGGTAGAACGGAAGCTACGGAGCCAGAACATTGTTTTTGTAATAGGGATAGAGAAGAGTATGCCTGGTGGAGCCGAAGGGAATTGAACCCTCGACCTCATGAATGCCATTCATGCGCTCTCCCAACTGAGCTACGGCCCCACTAGTCCTCATTAATTTAAGCCCTCTTTGATTTATTGTCAAATTTAATAATGTATAATTGTTCGACGTAAATTAGCCATGACACTGGTGTGCTAAGGAGAATTATTTATGAATGTCATTAATGTCGGCTTGATTGGGGCTGGTACGGTTGGATGCGGAGTCATTAAAGTGCTCAGTCAGAATGCGGATATTATAGAGAAAAGAACCGGGATAAGGATTGAGTTAAAGAGAATAGCCGACATAGATCCTGATAGAAAAAGGCCGGTAGAAATACCTAAATCATTATTTACGACCGACGCATGGGATTTAATTGAGGATAGCTCTATACCTATTGTTATCGAGCTTGTAGGTGGTACTACTGTGGCTAAAGACCTTATCTTAGGGGCTGTAGAAAAGGGTAAGAATGTTGTAACCGCGAATAAGGCACTCATAGCACATCATGGAAAGGAAATATTCACTGCTGCGAGGAAGAAGGGGGTTGATATCGGCTTCGAGGCGAGTGTCGGAGGCGGGATACCGATAATCAAGGCTATTAAAGAGGGATTCATTGCAAACAAGATTCTTTCTATTCATGGGATAATGAACGGTACCTCAAACTATATACTCTCGAGGATGACTGAGGAAGGAAAAGAGTTTAATGACGTACTCAGACAGGCTCAAATTGAGGGTTATGCTGAGTCCGACCCTTCATTTGACATCGATGGGATTGATGCGGCTCATAAGCTCTCCATACTTATAATGATATCTTTCGGAGTGTTTCTAGATTTCAAGAAAATCTACATTAAGGGAATCCGCGAGATAACTCCAATCGACATTTCTTTTGCGGATGAGCTCGGTTATAAGATAAAGCTTCTTGCTATAGCCAAGTCTAGAGATGAAGGATTAGAAGCCGGTGTATATCCGACACTTGTTCAAAAGGGAACTCAAATCGCGGATGTCTCGGGAGTGTTTAATGCGATTTATATTGTGGGAGATTCGGTTGGACCCACTATGCTCTATGGAATGGGCGCAGGGATGATGCCCACTGCAAGCGCTGTTTTAAGCGATGTCGTTCAAATTGCCAAAAACATAGAAAGGGGAAATTCGTGTACATCTCTTCCCAAATTTTATAACAATAAAAATTCCTCTTTTTTAATCCCGATGTCGGAGATCACAACTAAATACTATTTACGGTTCCAGGTCGAGGACAGACCGGGTGTACTGGGACAAATTACCGGATGTTTAGGACAAAATAATATTAGCATCGAATCCGTCATTCAGAAGGGAAGACATTTGGGGGGAGGAGAGGTTCCTGTAGTCATAATGACTCATGAAGCAAAAGAAAGAGATTTACTTTCCTCTCTTCAAGCTATTGATAATCTCGCGGTTGTAAGAGCCCGAAGTATCTTTATCAGGATTGAGGAATTGTAGAATTATCATAATTAATCAGCATTAAGCTATTCTGTATCACAATAATAGCATTCTAGGTAATGTATTTAATTATCATTCCCGTTTCTGCTTCTCCTTCGCTTTTGCTGTAACAGGATGGCCTTCACTTGAATTCCATTCGACCCCTAATTTATTGAGCACCTCAATCCTATCCTTCTGCAATATACCACCGCGATACCTGATTTTCTGCTTAAATAGCCATTTATACAGGGGGTACATGCTGACCGGGGGCCATCTATTGGGATTTTTTTGTCTGTATCTTTTAAGCTCCTCGTGTTTTTTTTGCCACCTCTTATTTCTAGCATCCGGAAACCAGAGAAATCCAACTTTATCTAATTTATTTTTTCTGTACTTAGGATACTCCCCGACTTCTCTCAATTTACCTTGATACCACATCCTATTGTTATGACACCAGAAAGCTATCGTTCTTTCTCTTCTACCCTTGGCATCCTTACTGGGCCATCTGTCAGGATGGTTCTTTCTAAATTCAATTAGTTTTTGTAATTGTTCTTCCCATCTGCTTTTATTTTCTTTAGTCGGATTCCACACAACACCTATTGACTCTAGTAACTTAATCTGTCTTTTAGAAAGTATTCCACTTCGCTTGTTTTTTCTTTGTCTTGCAAGCCATGAAGCTAAAACATATTGGTTAGTACCTGCTGCGGAAGGTTTTAGACTTGGGAGCCGTTTGGTCCTATTTTTGAGTTTTACTATTTCGTCGTACCTATTTCTCCAGGACTTATATTCTCTAATATTATCCATTTGTCTCTTCGCTATCCTTGCTATGATTGTATCCTTTCCACTAGGGTAATACTGAGATTCTTGGATATGCCTTTTATGAGATCCGAGGATATGGTTATTTATCATACCCCGGGATTAAATTTCCTCATCTCGGTATTTATTATAACTCCATTTTAAACAAATGGGCAAGTACAATTTTTCCGGAGCTTATTTATCGTTAATGGGTGTTTAAGTCATTAAAGTTCATAAGCCGAGATGCCAATGGGATCGTGATTCGAACTAAGACCGGATAGAAATCGAATAATTGATATGATAATATTATCGTCAACATACTACTCGAAATCGGTTTTTTTGGGGTAAGAGGTCTGGGATTATGTGTTCAAGTAATTCCTGAGAGTTCCATCTTAATGAGAATGTGCTAAAAAAGTCATCGGGAAATTTGCATGGTTGAAAGCTGGTTTAGTCGTCTTCTTCTGTTTGCCCATGATGTTTTAGCTTATAATGCAGAGAGCGTCGGCTTAAGCCCAGAAGCTTCGCGGCCTCAGTGCGGTTTCCTTTTGCCTCGAAAAGAGCCTTTTCTATGTAATACTTTTCCAATCTTTGCCAGGCTTCTCCGAGCGAAATTGAATTTTCACGAAAATCTTTACTTATTTCATTCTTCGTAGCCCCCAAATCTAAATGCTGGATAATGTCCGAATCTGTGAGGATTGCACCTCTTTCGATAACATTTTCAAGCTCTCTCACATTTCCGTACCATGGATAATCTAATAGCTCAGACATAACGTCGTCACTGATGCCCTTGATCCTTGGATTAAGTTTAGTCCTGAATTTTCTTATAAAATGATCAACAAGACAGTTGATGTCCTCTTTCCTTTCCCTTAGAGGCGGAATGTGAATCGGCAGCACGTTTAGGCGATAGAATAACTCGTTTCTGAATTTCCCTAACTCTATATCTTTATCTAATTTGCTAGATGTTGCTGCTATAATTCTCACATCAATTTTGATAGTCTTTGTATCTCCAAGCCGTCTGATTTCCTCTTCTTGTAATACTCGCAAAAGCTTTGTCTGGAGTTGTAGGGGCAGCTCTCCGATTTCGTCAAGTAAGAGTGTTCCACCATGGGCTTCTTCAAAAAGACCCCTTTTTGTTCTATCAGCCCCACTGAATGCTCCCTTTGCGTAACCGAAGAGTTCGCTTTCCAAGAGTTGCTCGGGGATAGCTGAGCAGTTAATAGCTACGAATGGTTCCTCTCTTCTTGGACTTGCACGGTGAATCGCTCTCGCAATTAATTCTTTCCCTGTTCCGCTTTCGCCTGTAATAAGAACGGTAGTTTTAAACTGAGATGCTTTTCTGGCGAGAGCTATCACCTCTCTCATTTTATCACTTTCAAACAATATTTCTTCGAAGCCATCATCCTTTCCGAGTTCCTTGCGGAGATACAGATTTTCCTTCTTTAGTTTTTCCCTCTCTTTAGCCATAGCCATTCGAAGTAGTAATTCCTCTGTGTTTATGGGTTTGCTTATATATTCCGAAGCGCCGGCTTTAATTGCTTCAATGGACGTCTCTAGAGTTCCATATGCAGTTATCATTATCAGGATTGAACCCGAGTCACGATTTTGAATCTCTTTGAGAAATTGTATGCCATCCATCCCTGGCATCTTTATATCGCAGATTATATAGTCGTAATGTTTCCCACTGTCTAATAGTCGGAGTCCTGATGTTGCACTTTCAGCGCATTCAACTTCATATCCTTCCATCTTAAGAATTAAAGAGAGGGTTTCTCTAATGCCAATTTCGTCATCGATTATCAGGACGCTGTACATAGTAATTACCCCTCAATATTTGGGAATACTATTGTGAAAGTGGTTCCCGACCCGGGTTTACTTTCTGCTGATATATGTGCATTAAATCCCTGAAGGATTCTTTCCGAGACGGATAGTCCTAAACCTGTTCCCATACCGGGCTCTTTCGTCGTGAAAAACGGGTCGAAAATTTTATCGATTATTTCTTCCGGAATGCCGCGACCGTTGTCCTTCAAGCTCAGTTCAATCGTTCCATCTTGATTTTCGGATGTCTTGATTTCTATTACACCGTCTCCATTTATTGCATCTTTTGAATTTAGAATCAGGTTTATTATTACCTGCGATAATTGATGATAATCCGCCCTTGTAATAAGAGGCTTATCGGAAAGCCCGAGCCTAAGGTCTATCTTTCTCAGCAAACCTTGACTTTGTATAATTTCGACAGAGTGTTTGATGACGTCATTAACGTCTATCTTCTTCAATTCAAAGTCTCTCCGCCTCGAGTAGTCGATGAGGGTTCGGATAATTCTATCGATTCTTTCCACCTCTTTGTGTATGTTATCGAGAAATTCATTTGCTCTACCCTCATCATGTAGGTAACCTCTCTTTAATACTTCGACGTAGCCTCTTATTGCGGATAGGGGATTTCCAATTTCATGCGCAACGCCTGCCCCTAGCCTTCCAAGAGAAGCGAGCTTCTCTGAGGCAATGAGCTCTCTCTGCGTTTTAATCAATTCTCTGTTCGATTCTTCCAATGCCTGGATGTTATTTTTCAGGCTATTCTTGGTATTCTCGATTTCATCATACATGCTCCTAAGGGCGATATGTAAATGATTAATCTCTTTAACTCCTCCCAAATCAAGATTGTCAGGGAAGTCACCCCTACTTATATAATCCGTTGCTTTGATAAGTTTTTGCACTGGGTTTACGACTCTCCTCGACAAAATATATAGCCCGTAGATTCCGATAATCACCAAATTCATAAGAATTGAGATAGAAATGAGTAGCTGGCCTGAGATTATTTCTTTCTCTAGGGATAAAAGTGGTTGATAAAGAAGAACTACACCAACTTGAGTTCTTCCGTTCATGATGGGGGAGATTATCTTAAATCCCTCGTAATAAGAAAAAGGCGGCATATTGATTCCATCGACATCGATCATAGTTTCCCCGCTTTTCATGACCTCCAGGATTCGTGGGTCGGCTGAAACGCCGAAATTATTATTTGATTCAGCATTGAATAAAATCCGTTTTCCATTTTTCTCTGTTATCACACCCCATGAACCGGGACCAAGAACATCCTTTAGAAAGTTGATACCCTTTTCCATGTCTGATTCGTTAGAATAAATTGAGTTGAACGCAGTGATAGTAGATCTTACTCCGTTTATTTTCCCTTGGAGCGCAGATCGACCGGTGACGATGAATGCGATAATGCCTATCAACAGCATTGCAACAGCTGTTAGGAATAGGATATTAATCAGTATCTCTGCCCTAAGCCCTATTTCCCGCATATCGATTCATTATAAAATATTTTAGAAGGATATGTGATAATTTAATTCTAATTAAATCCTAGGGTATGCTTCGCTTACAAAGAGGTATAGCGCTGCTGCTAATGAAAGGAAAGGGCCAAAAGGCAGCGCGTACTTTATGTCACCTCTCTTATAAAATATTATTGCTAACCCGACAATCGTCCCGAGTACGGAGCTAATGAGGGTCACATAGATTATACTTTTCCAGCCGAGAAAGGCACCAATCATCGCCAGGAGCTTTACATCTCCCATACCCATTCCCTCTTTTTTTCTGATTATTAGGTACAGAAGTGCTATTAGGTATAGGAGACCCCCTCCCAGTATTGCCCCAAAGATAGAATCGAATACTGGCTGACTTCCGATTATTGAGGCGACCTTATAGAGATGGGAATTTGAATCGGTGAGAAATATCGTAAGATTGCCCCAGTCCGTTCTCATGACGCCATATACAATTCCGATGAATATACCGGGGATGGTAATTGCGTTGGGAATAATCATGTGTTCAATATCGATGAACGTAACAACAACGAGGCAAAACAAAAATATTACGTAGAAGAATGTCTGAAGCGTAATACCAAATTTCCAGACTGACAAAACACAGATTATTCCCGAAAGAATCTCCACGATCAAATATCTTGGCGAAATCTTGGCTCTACAGTTCTTACATCTCCCACGGAGCAAAAGAAAGCTTATAACTGGGATGTTGTTATAGAATCTTAGAGGTGTCTTACATGATATGCAATGTGAGCGAGGATGGATAATTGAAATACCGTTTGGAACCCTGTAAATACAGACGTTTAGAAAGCTTCCCAAGAAAGTGCCGAAAATGAATGAAAGTATAAATAAAATAAGAGGATCATTAATCACTTTGGTGAGTTCCGGAGGTCCTACCGGGATCATAATGCTTAGGGAAAATGAATCCATTTATCTTGGCCATCTCATTTAAAGCTTCTTCGAAATGATTCCGTGTAATTTTTAAAATCCCCTTGCCCTTTTTCAAATGCTTTCTTATCGCAATAAGTGAGGCCCTTTGGCACAACAATTCAACATCCGCACCGGAAAATCCCTTGATCTCCCTGGACAGCTCTTTAAGGTTGACGTCGCTTGCCAGTGGTTTGCTTCGGGTATGTATTTTTAGTATTTCGACTAATGCATTTTCATCTGGAAAAGGTATTGATAAGAATAGGTCGAATCTTCCTGACCTTAGCAGCGCGGGATCTACTATATCTACCCTGTTCGTAGCAGCAATCACTGAAACACCTGTAAGCTCCTCGACTCCATCCATTTCTGTTAGAAGCTGACTGACAACTCTTTCTGAAACATGGTTACCTTCAGTTGCTGAACGACAGGGTGCAAGTGCGTCGATCTCATCGAAGAAAATTATGCATGGTGAAACCTGCTTTGCTTTTTTAAAGACTTCTCTGACTGCTCGTTCCGACTCTCCCACATATTTTGACAAAAGCTCGGCACCCTTTACGGAGATGAAGTTCAGGCCACTTTGATTCGCAATTGATTTCGCGAGGAGGGTTTTACCGGTGCCGGGTGGTCCGTAAAGTAATATTCCCTTTGGGGCCTTTGTTCCAGTTGTCTCAAAAAGCTCCTTATACTTAAGAGGCCAGATTACAGCTTCAGTAAGTCTGTCATTAATATCATCCAGGCCCCCGACATCTTCCGGATCTACTTTTGGAATGTCTACAATGATTTCTCTTATCGCGGATGGCTCGACTTCTCTTAAAGCGTCCATAAAATGTTCCATTTCAACATTCAGATCCAGTAGAGCTTCATAGGGTAAAGAACCGCCTCCGAAGTCTATGTCTGGGATCGTGTTCCGAAGAGCCTTCATGGCGGCTTCTCTACATAGGTTTTCAATGTCCGCGCCAACGAAACCATGTGTTAGATCGGCAAGCCTTTCAAGGTCTATTTCTCTGTCGTTGGAAATTGGCATGCCACGGGTGTGCACCTCGAATATCTCTAGCCTTCCGTTTCTATCGGGAACGTCCAAACTGACTTCTCTGTCAAACCTGCCCGGTCTCCTCAATGCCGGGTCAAGCATACTTGGAAGGTTCGTAGCCCCTATTACAACCACCCTTCCTCTATCCTTAAGTCCATCCATTATTGCAAGTAGTTGAGCAACGACCCGTTTCTCTACGTCTCCAGATACCTTCTCCCTTTTTGGTGCAATGGCATCCAGTTCGTCGAGGAAGATTATTGATGGTTGATTCCTTGACGCCACCTCGAAGATATCTCTTAGACGGGCTTCACTCTCACCATAGAATTTGTGGATAATTTCTGGCCCGTTTATCACTTGGAAGTTGGCATTAGTCTCATGAGCGATTGCCTTAGCTAGAAGCGTCTTCCCGCTTCCGGGCGGCCCGACTAATAGCACACCACGCGGCGGCGTTATGCCTAACCTCTCAAATACCTGAGGATATCTAAGCGGGAGTTCGACAATTTCCCTTACTTTTCTGATCTGTTCTTTTAGTCCACCAATATCTTCGTACCTGACGCCTACGCTATCAATCTTAACTTTCGGCTGTTTTCTAAGGGTTAATTTGGTCGTTGAAGTTATTACCCCTGCTACTGACGGCATGGTCCCAAGAACTAAAAGTTCCTCGATTTTTGATCCGGGCAGTGTGATCTTAACTCTATCGCCAACGGTGACTGGCGCGCCTTCAAGTCGATTTAACAAATATTTTTTTTCATCACCGTTTAACAGGAGTGAGTCGTTTAAGGGGGCCAGCACGACCTTAGTTGCAATCTTGGTCTCAATCTTCTTTATTTTGACGCGGTCATCTATACCTACTTTGGCATTTTCCCTTGTTATTCCATCTACCTGAATTATTGATTTTTCCCGGACGGAACTTTCTAATGGCATGATCCTGACAACTGTTTTCCTTTTACCTCCAATTTCGACTAGATCCCATTCATCCACACCAAGTGCGTTCATATCCTTTGCGTCAATTCTCGCAAAACCTTTTCCAGCGTCCTTTACTGATATTTCGGAAATTCTAAGGCTCAACATTTTCAAATCACCTGATAAAAAACATAATACCGACAGCTGCTATAGAGGTCAATAATAGTATAATTGATTAAAAGAATAATCTAAATTATAATGTTTTTAACCCCATAGTTCAGCATTCCTGTGATACTAAAATCATTAACCATTAAAAACTTCAGAAATTATGAGGAAGGGTTGTTTACCTTCCATGAAGGTTTCAACATTATCCATGGAGACAACGCGCAGGGCAAAACCAATCTGCTCGAGGCGATTCACCTTTTATTAACTTTTAGACCATTCAAACAGTTGAAGATAGAGGAGCTCATCAGTTTCGGACATTTACAAGGAAAGATAAAAGGTGAGGTCGAAACCCATTCTGGGCTGAATGAAGTATATATATTACTTACGAAGGCTGGGAAAGCCGTAAAGCTCAATGGAAAGATAATTTACAGTTTGACTAAGGCGCTCGGGAGGTTTAATTTAGTGACTTTTTTGCCGTCGGATATTGATTTGATAAAGGGTCCGCCCCAGAACAGGAGAAAGTATATGGACTCGCTTATATGTAGTTTTGATCCTCAACATTTATTGGACCTAAAATCATACTACCGCGCATTGAGCCAGAGGAACGCGTTACTTACAAAGAAAGATAAATTCTCAAAGGATACGCTGGAAATTTGGGATTCAAAGGTTGCAGAGCTGGGTGCGAAAATAATAGAAAGGAGAATAAGATTTATAAGAAAGCTCCAACCTGAGTTTAGGGCCATTCATAAATTGCTCAGTGGAATTAATTCAGAACTAATCGTTCAATACAGATCTACATTCAGGTTCTTGAGTGGAATTGAGAGATCGTTAAAGAATGAGCTGAGCTCAAGGGTTGGTAAGGATATAAGACTTGGACATACTTCAGTGGGACCGCACAGAGACATAATTGAAATTAGGATCGATGGAAAGGACTCATCGGGTTTTGCTTCGCAGGGAGAAGCAAAAACGCTTGCACTGGCACTGAAGTCTGCTGAAATAGAGCTGACGAAAAACATGCTAGGTAGAACTCCTATCCTTCTTTTGGATGATGTTATAAGTGAGCTTGACGAGAAGAGAAGAAATTTTCTATTTGACCTGCTTGAAGGATTTCTAGGCCAGGTCTTTGTAACCGCAACATCGGCAAGGGAGGTACATTACAAGGGAGCCAAAAAGATATTTAATATTATAGCAGGAAGAGCATATATAGAGGGGTCGAAACTTAACGTTTAATAACATGATCACGGAAATCAAAGGAAGAATGCTCAAGCGGGTTATATCCGTAAAGGCAATCAGTAAAAGGGTAACTGAGCTCGGAAGACAAATTACTGATGACTATAGAGGAAAGGATCCGATACTTGTTGGGATTTTAAAGGGGGCGTTTGTTTTTCTCTCAGACCTCATGCGGAACATCGATCTGTCCGTACAGATAGATTTCATTCGGATTTCGACTTATAAGAGCGGTATGAAACCCGGGGAAATTGATCTTATTATGGATATATCTATGCCTATTAGGGATAGGCATGTAATCCTGGTCGAGGACATAGTTGATACAGGTGTTACGCTTAAATTTATCAGTGATAGGATACTTGCGAGAACCCCTGCTTCATATAGGATTTGTGCATTAATAGATTTAAAACAAAGAAGGGAGGTGAATGTTAAACTGGATTATGTGGGATTCGAGCTTGAAAATGGATTTATTGTAGGCTATGGATTGGACATGGCGGAGGAGGGACGGAACCTTCCAAATCTTTACAATGTTGAGTAACATGATTCATAAATTTATTTGATAAAAGTTCTTTCGAACGCTAGGGGTCTCAGACCGGCCACTTCTCTTTTCTATATCCCATGTCCCAGAACATCCACTCGTATCTGCTTGTGGTTATAAAATGATTTTTCATCTCATTTTTTTCATCTTCATTTAATTTCTTTGAGATTCTGTTTGTTAGATTTAAGACGGCTTTTACGACATCTGCAAATTCTCCTCCACCATAGGTGTCTATCCACCTCTGGTAAAGCGAGCTGGGGGAGCCCTTTGAAATAAGCGCCTTACCCACCTCCCAATAAATCCAGTAACAGGGAAGGAGTGCGCCTACAACTTCATGAAATGGAGAGG
>DASWID010000015.1 GCA_036397855.1 Thermodesulfobacteriota bacterium
AGGATTTGATTGTTTTAGTGAATTCGCTCATACAGAGAATAACCAACTAAATATTGAACAACGTGTAAACAGACTAGCGCTCAAAGCCATCATGGAGAAATATGGATTTATTAATCTTGAGAGTGAATGGTGGCATTTTACTCTCAAAGATGAACCTTACCCAGATACATATTTTGATTTTGTGATTGAATAGAACATAACTGGTTTAATGGAAAAGAAATGGCAGCGACATTTATAATCACAAAAACTATCGGTTACGTTAATGAATAACCCTGCAGCAAGCTGAAGGGTATCAGTACCTAAACAATCAGTCCCTCACGTCATTGCTGTAGATGTTAGATATTTCGTGGACTAAATTCTTACAATTTCATGAATATATTTAATTTTATTAATCCTTTTCGGAATGAAAAGGACTTGAACGGCCTTCCAAAAATTGCGTTAAGAAAATCAGGAACGAAGGCGTAAAAAAAATTTGCGGGTGGCGGTTGAATTCAAATTTTTTAGTCGGAGTTCATGATTTTTAGCGAATTTTTGAGCAGCCTAGTCCTGAGCGATGTCGAAGGGTTGCTTCTTTGTACCTGTGCTGAACTCGTTTCAGTATCAAGACAAAGAAGTTAAAAAGAAAAAAATAAGATAATTGAAGAAAATACTTTTAAAGATCTTGTCCTTTCAATATCTGGCATTTACTATTGCGAGCAGGCCTGAGCGACGTCGAGGGGGACGAAGCAATCTAAAACAGGAAATAAAAAGAAGAGATTGCTCCGCTGTAGCCTGTGCTGGGCCAGTCGAAGTTCTTGCATCAACAGCATAAAGGAAACCCGTTAGCAAGCTACAGGGAATTATCAAGTTAAAGCCTGTCCAATACCTTAGATACATTTCGTTTATAAGATATAATCTACGCGAGTAGCTTCTGAAATAATTATAAAACATTAGACATCCTAAGGAGGATGAATAAATGAATGAAACGTCTAGTGTCACACAAAACTTTGATGAAAAACCAATGTCGGTTGGCGAATGGTTAATCACTATCATCGTTCTCGCAATACCCGTTATTAATATTATTTTCTACCTTTACTGGGCATTCACCAGTTCTGGAAACTTAAATAGAAGAAATTATTGTAGAGCTGCTCTAATCATAGTCGTAATATTCCTTGGAATATTTGTACTTTTCGCTTTATTTGGAGGTTTAGCAGCAATTCTATCAAGTTGGCAGAGTTAATTATGAGCATTTAAATGTAGATTCCGTGTAAGTTTTCAATCTGAGGAGGTCTCACTGTTGTCATGCGAGTATTATCATTTTCAACTGTATTGCTCATATCCTGCTGTTTTTATGCCTGTTCTAAAGAAGAACCCGAGCAGACGGTAAACAAATTTTATCGCGTCTATCTCAGAATAAACTCACACGGCATCCCTACTGAACAAGAGCAGGCTCTTTACTCTCCATATATTTCGCCGGAGCTATCAGAACTGCTAAAGAGAGCTAATGAGGCAGAGCAAAAGTATAAAACCGCCACTAAGGGAGAAGTGCCTCCCCTTGTTGAGAGCGATTTATTCACCTCTCTATTCGAAGGAGCGAGTTCCTTCAAGACCATTTCATGCGATAGCAAGGAAGGGAGCGGCTCCTGCCTTGTTGAGTTTAAATATTTTAATCCCGGAGATAGTTCAGAATTTAAATGGAAAGATAGAGTATATCTAGTAAAGATCAATCGCGGCTGGGTAGTTGATGACATCGAGTATCTTGGAGACTGGCAATTCATGCATAAGGGTAGGCTTAAAGACCTACTAAAAGAAGTGATTGAGGATGGTAACAGTAATTAGAACTACATTTATTTATGCACGCCTTTACCTTGTTTATTGCCACTGTGTTTATTGCCACTGTATAATATGAAGGCCCGATACTATGGATAAAAATAGTAATACATGGATTGGTCTGACACTCTTAGGCATCTGCTTAGCTATAGGCATTATCATTTCATCACTTCTCGTAGCCATGACAGTAGAGAAAATAAAGATACAAAATCAGCGTATCCAGATAAAGGGTTTTGCAGAGCAAAAGATAACCTCAGATCTAGCAGTGTGGCAGAGCAGGATTACAGCTCGGTCCCAAAACCTTGTTACGGCATACAATAACCTCAAGCAGGACCTGCAAAAGGTTCTCACCTATCTCGAGCAAAAGGGCATCGACAAGAAAGATATCGAGGTTTCTTCTGTATCGACCATTATTCAATACCAGTTAACACCCGAAGGTGTTGCAACCAATATAATTGATGGTTACGTTTTAGATCAAAATATTAGTATTACATCTCCCAATGTTTCACAAATATCAGAAATAGCAAATGAATCAACCTCTTTGATAGAAGAGGGAATCGAGTTCGCGTCCTATACTCCTCAGTACTATTATACAAAGTTGGATGACTTGAAAATCCAACTGCTTGGGGAGGCAACGAAAAATGCAAGGATGCGGGCTGAACAGCTAGCCAGCAATAGCGGGAGCCAGGTTGGAGAGCTTAAATATGCCAGCCAGGGTGTATTTCAAATCACCCCTGTAAACTCTACCGATGTATCAGATTATGGGATATATGACACTTCCACGATCGATAAAAGCATCAAAGCAGTTGTCACAATCGAATACTCAATTAAATAAGGTTTAAGTCCTCCATTTTTTCCCTAACGTTTGAGCTGAGTGCCGCCGCGCTTTTTGTGGTGTCCCTCTCCAGCGCCTCGTCAGGCATGTCTGCCGTTAATCGAGTCTGTCGATGACCGTACACGGAAATGAGAAGGAGAGGCGCCCTGGATTCCAAAAAGGCTGGAACCTAAAGTGCATCTTCTCCTCTTACTGACCAGGCCACTTCACGTCTTTTTGGCGATACTTCACCATAAGACGGAGATCCTCTAACGAGTCGGCACAATCCGAATTCGACTTCGGCAGAGTTTTTGCGCGGGACGGCTCAAACATCAACCCGTAGTTCTCGTTCGGGTTCGCCCACCAGCTCACCGCTTGCTTCGTCACCCCATAGTAGCCGCCGCTAATTGCCGCCGTGTCAAGATTTTCGAACAGAAGTTGCACCGGGGTCGCGCCCCTTTTCCATGGACCCGTTGCCTCGTAAAGGGATTTTACGCACGACTTCGACGAACCCCCTTTGAGCCTGTTCGTCTTCCACGAGACGGCAGAAGACTCGATACTCTGGACCGGACCCACCAACTTGGTCAGGTCAAATCGCACGTAGCCGCGACTGAAAGTGCTCACCCACTCCCAACATGGACATGGCTCCGTTCCATCGTCGTAGCTGTCTCCCCAACCGACAACCGGCGGAACAACCGGGTTGGTGAACTCCTTCAGGGAGTTGGCGGGCACGACACCCTCGCTACCCACGCAGGCAAGTCCATATTTTGCCAAACCACATGGGAAACCGCACGCCGACGAGGCCTCGTCGTGGTCGCTCGTGCAATCCTGGGCAACGACAACCGGTTCTAGCTGTACCGTAATTAATTTGGCGCATCCCACCGAAACGACGGCTATCAGCAAGAGCAACACGGTCTTCATTTTGACTAACACTCGATCACACATGGTTCTTCTCCTTTCGTTCTTCAAATTTAGGCCTAACTACTGATTATACGACATTATTTCCGTATAATCATCTTTTTTAGAGTATTATGCAGAATCCTTGACTCTTTATTCCTTTTATTCCTTTGTTTGGGAGTATACTTTAGGACGTCTGCAGACGTCACTAGATATAAGATAAAGGCATGGAACACCGCCCAAAAAAGAAACTTCTTGGACTCGAACGCCAAGTTATACCGAGAATAGTAAACGGTATTGACCGTTCTTGTCATCTCCGAGGACTACCTGCTTAATTCATGCGGGGACCAGCTGCATCGGAGATCCAGAAGTATTTTTTGGATTCGCGCTAAGAATCCGCGGGAATGACGAATGCACAACGGAACATCACGCATCCGACACCTTTTTTCCATTCGGAGCTTATAAAGCGGCTCTTTATTTGCTCAGGAGGGTAGTGAATCTGGATTTAAAAACTGTGGCAAAAGAATTTGGTATATCAACCACTAGAGTATCCAAGATACAGGGAGAAATTGAAGGAATTGACCAAATCGATCCAAAGTCACTAAAATTATTGAAACAGCACAAAGTCAAGCAATGACCCCGTGATTTTCTATGTTTCAGATTATGGGATATATGACACTTCCACGATCGATAAAAGCATCAAAGCAGTTGTGACTATCGAGTACTCAATTAAATAAGTTAAGAGTCCCTGATTTTCCCACTAACGAACCGAAGCTGAGCCACGGCCGCCCGACCGGGACGCCCGGCGACACGACGCGCTCAGGAACTGCCGCGATCGTTTCGCAACGTTTTAGCTTTCCGGAACCATGTAACCACGTATGATTAGGTGCTGGAGGCCAGAAGGTGGACCCAAAGGACCTGGGAACAAGTCGGGGCATATGCGTGCCTGGGATGAAACCACCAAGCCAGTGGTCATATGCTCGCTGATGCCACCTTCTCCATCAGCATTGAGTAAGATCGTGGACTCAAAAGCCCTCCGGTCCTGAGAAGGGTCCGCGAGATTCTCAATAAAGAGGCGAAGAATCTCCATCTTGTTCGCTCGCGTTGCGTGTGCATACTGCCAATCAGCATCCGTCACAACTAGTAACCTTCCCTCGGGAACACGGAAGAAACCCGGACTGCTGGATCCGTCGGGCAAAACCCGAACAAAATCTAGCGACGCGGGTCCACAGCCGCCAGAGGCCCCGCCAACAACCTCCAATACCACGATCTCGGGGGGTGGTGCGCTATCGGGCGGCGGGGTTGCCGCAAGGCAACCCACCACCAATGCTCCCACTACCGCGAGAAGGACGATATACGAGAATCTCCGCACGATCCCATCTCCTTTCTGTTCTCCGTCAAGTAGCACCAGCTAACTACTGATTAGACTGCAAAAAAACGCAGTATAATTCCCTATTAGGGGTGTTATACCGCAAATCGCTACTTTACCCCATCTTACAACAAGTCTAATTTCACGTCAAGATATAATATGAGATATATGACACTTCCACGATCGATAAAAGCATCAAAGCAGTTGTCACAATCGAATACTCAATAAGATAGTGAACCATTCCCCTCCGGAATTTTGTCGCAATCACTTCGTGACAATCCCTTGTTAACGGATAATGGTACGGATTAACTGTAGGAGCGGCTTCCAGCCGCGAGTATAAACGCAAGTCATCCATAATCTGAGTAGCACACCAGCCCCTGCCCTGAGTTCTGAGCCGCGTCGAAGAATCGAAGAGTTGCTGGTGTGACTTTGGAAAAGATTCGGACCATATCTTATCTAACGGCTGTATTTCTTGACCGCTCGATCGATCGCGGGCCCCGCTTTAACGAGATCCTTTGGTACCATGACCGGATGAATCTCAATGCTCGCGTTGAACGCGAGGAACCACGGTTCCGCAATCGCAGGGATTTGGGAAGCGTCCTTCATCTCGAGGAAAATGAACCCCGTCCGCTGTCCGTTG
>DASWID010000016.1 GCA_036397855.1 Thermodesulfobacteriota bacterium
AGATTACAGCCTTTTTCAGTATCGTTGTGTAGCTTATTGCGAAGTATTTCTACCTTGTCCTGTGAATATCCATCTAGGTATGATTCGTCCATTACAAAAAGAGAAATGGGCTTTCCTTCTTTTTCGTAAAACAGTAACGCTATACGGTTATTATCCAGGTGACACAATCTTCCGCCTATGAGCTTCGCATTCGTAAGTTCAGGAACCAGGACTGCAAAGTCGACCTTGTCCTTGAACCAGTCTTCGATAGTCTCTGGATCGGATGATGAGATTTGTACAGCTTCAGGTATGTTCCTCAGGTGATCCTCAGCAAGTCGAGAAGCTAAGGAGAGTGCCTCCTTATTAGATAATGGATAATAAATCAAGGTCATAGATAACAGGATTACAACTATCCCTAAAAATGCAAGAGAAGCCTTCAGACTCAATTTGCCTGAGAGAAACGAGCTACGAGCTTGATTTCCAGCCTTTTGATTGGCAATCGTAGATAGAATGTTTTCCCTGAGAGATGCTGTCGCTTTTTCCTTTGGAGCCCCACCTTTTAAACGACTCTTAAGACTTTCCTCTATCTCAAAGAACTCAGTACATCTAGAACAATTTATTATATGTTCACGTGCATCAGCTAGATCCGGCGAAAGCGCCTGTATTCCATCCGAGGTGTAAATTATTTTTCTCGCCTCACCACAATCCATAACAATACCCCCTGCGTTAGATTACTCCCCTTTTTTTGGCATATTCAAAAAGTGTCTCTCTTAATAGACTTCTCGCTCTAAAAAGCCTTGATGCTATGGTACCAACGGGACAATCCAGAATTTCCTGAATCTCTTGATATGTGAAACCCTCAACATCAGAGAGCCAAATGACAGCTCTAAAATCAACATGAAGACTATCTAACGCCTCTTTTATCTCCTCGTCTAGAACGTAATTAAGCACAATCTCCTCCGGACTCAAATTGCGAATTGTAACCACATGGTCAAGGAGTGACTCGCTCAATTCTATATCAACTAAAGGAGGCTCTTTAATCTTTTTTCTATAGCTGTTAATAAAGGTATTCATTAATATCCTGTATACCCATGACTTCGCCTTATTATTCGAACTTATCTGCTCATAGTGTTTAAACGCTTTAAGACAAGTCTCTTGAACCAAATCCTCCGCATCATTTTTATTTTTTGTAAGTCTGAGAGCCGTAGAATAAATTGAATCCAGGTTCGTCATTATGATTTCTTCTATGCTGATAGCTTCATCATTTTCATCTACCGTTACTAACTTAATTTCCCTATGTGACTTATTCATTCAAGCTCCTCAAATCACTGTAAGATAATTCACTGCAAGCCTGCTACTAATTTCTCGACAGTAATTTCACCTATTGCATTTAATAATCTTACCTGAGCCTTATTGTAATTTATTATTGACCTAATATAGTTAAGTCGTGCACTGGCAAGCGCATCCTCAGCCTGTATAACTTCAACCGCCAAGCCCAGTCCCCTTTTAAACCTTACCTGACTTAGCTTCAACGACTCTTCAGCTGACTCTAGCTCTTCTCTTGCAGGAATAATTTTTTCTTCGGACGATAACACCTCATCATGTGTTTTCACCACATCCGCTCTAAGACGTTCACGTTCCTCTTCCTTTCTAATCTCGGCCCTCCTTAATCTAGCGCGTGAAGCTTTAATTTCACCATAAGATGAAGCCGATAGACTTACACCTATCACCCCTTGATAAATCTCCCTTTCACCTATGTTTCCAAATCTATCACCAATACCACCTATCTCGGCTTCGAGAAGAACTTCAGGGCCCAAAGCACCCAACCAAACTCCGGACACCTCAGCACCAGCAGCATCGACCTGTTTGCTCGCGCTCATAATCTCAGGATGTTTCTTTAAGGTGTCATTTATAAGATCATCCAGCATGTTTAGATTATCTACAAACTTAATTTGCCTTATTTGTGTATCACTTGGGAAAAGTGTTACTGAAGAGTCAACCTTAAGAATAAGAGCCAGGTCGGCCGAGGCTTCTCTAAATTCTTCTTGGGCAGTAATCAATCTCTGTTCTTTATTCGCCAGATCTGTTTTTGCCCTGACTACATCAGCGCCTGGTCCTATACCCTGCTTCTCCAAGACCTCGGCAATCTTTACAAGGTTGTTAGCATCCGAGACGGTCTTTTCTGACACGTTAACATTACCCTGTGCCTCAACAAGATCGTAGTAGCCTTCGACTACGGCAAGTAAAACATCCTGTGTAATTGCTGATTCATCCGATTTTACTGCATCAACGTTGCGATGAGCTGCGATTGCACTATATATTGACTCGCCGGGGTTAAGAATATAACTCGCTATAATACCCGGACTCAGTGTATCGAAAGTCACATCCCTCAGCTCTCCAAAACTTCCCTGGACCCTACCATCCGTTCGCCCATAGCCAAAAAATAATGACACAACCGGAATTAGGCCGCCAAATGCTGCACTGCTGTTTCCCTTTGCTTCTAAAACCCGGGCTCTTGCCTCTGCAATCTCAAGATTGTCACTGGATGCTATGCGTATTGCTGTTGCGAGATCGATGGGTAGGCTGTCTTTTCCGATTAGCCTTAGTTCGACCGACTCCAGAGGCGCCGATACTTCTTGATTATTACTATACTCTGGTCCAATTTTCTCTTTTTGAACCTTATCCTTTTCGAGAGCATTAGTTTCAGAATCTGTTGCATTAGATTGGGAGAAAAAAACGAGAGTTGTCGATATGAGAATTATAAATATACCCAGTCCGCGCATAACCATTTATCCTTTAATATCTTTTGGTAACTTTAACTGTATCTCCATCTGAAACTGTGTTATTACCTTTGATAATGATTTCTTCCCCTGCCTTAAGTCCCGTAACAACTTGAACTCGAATACCATCATCGATTCCTGTTTCTATCTGCACTTTCTCAACCTTTCCATTTTTGACCTTGTAAACATACTTATTATTTTTTTCAACAGTGATAGCATCTGCGGGAACTGTTACGGCGTTTTCGATTACATCGAGGTTTAACGTTATATTTCCATACATACCAGGAAGCAGGAGCTGATCAGGATTTGGTATATCTATTTCAGTCCTCATTGTGCGGGTCCCGGGATTCAGTGCATTTGCAAAGCGTGTAACTGATGCAGATAAATTTCTGCCTGGAAGGGCATCCACTACAAGATTTGCCTCATCTCCTTTCTCCACGAATGGTACGTCCGGTTCAGGAACATCGATAAAAACACGAACTGTATCCGTATGCATTATAGTTACAACCGGGGATACATTATTAGAAGTAGCATCCTGAACGAGTGCTCCTGGGTCAACGAATCGTTCCGTAATTACGCCGTCAAATGGCGCCTTTATTTTTCCGTATTCAAGAAGAGCTTTTAATCTTTCCATGTCTGCACTTGCATTATCTATCTTTGCTTTCTCGTTATTTATGCTTGCTTTGGCAAGCTCGAACTTTGCCTTTGCAACATCTACGTCCTGCTTCGCCACGGCTCCGGGTTCGGTTGCCCATATGTCCTTTATCCTTTGGTAAGTTTGTTTCTGCAGTTCAAAATCAGCCTCGGCCTTTTTGTAGTTTGCCTGCGCCCCTCTGAGTTTTGCCTTTACCTGTTGGTACTCTTCTACCATCTCGGGTATATCCATCTCTGCGAGAACCTCACCCTCTTTTACCTGGTCTCCTATGTCAACATTAATCCAATTAAGGTACCCCGCAGCCTTAGCATATAGAGTCGCCTTATGTAGGGGCCCTATGCTTGCGGGAACTCCTATTTTGCGCACCAAGTCCTTTCTCACAACCTTTGTGACCTCGACATTTGTAACTCCTTTTTCGTCTTCTGAGCCTTTTAACGTTGTTGTCTCTGTTATTGCTAACTTTTCTTTAAAAATTAAGACCCCTATAACAAGCATGACCATCAGAAGAGGGAATATTAGCAAGTAAAGTTTTTTATTTTTCATGCTCAACTCCTTTTTCAAACCAAAAGATTCTTAGTTAGTATTAGATAATTTATGTTTGCTACCCTTTAGCAATGTGTAAAGTATTGGAACCACAACAAGTGTCAGGATCGTGGAGGCCAAAACACCACCTATTACTGCTCGAGCAAGCGGAATATTTACGCCACCCACTATAGCCATCGGCGTTAGTCCCAGCACTGCTGCAAGCGCCGTCATAAGTATTGGTCTTAGTCTAATCCCTGAAGCCCTCAAAACTGCCTCTTCCACACTCACTCCTTCATCAATCAGGCGGTTTATAAAATCTACTAGCAGTATGCTGAATGAGACCACAATCCCTACCATCATGATAATCCCCATGATAGATTGGATATTTAGATTTGTACCTGTAACAATAAGCATCAAAACCACACCAATAAGACCCAAAGGGATAGCAAACATGACTATAAGTGGGTCGAGAAAAGATCCAAACTGTATAACCATGACCAGATAAACTAGAATCACGGCAAGCAAAAGCCCAAAACCCATGCTACCGAAGGAATCTCTCATATTTTGAACCTCTCCACGAATATTGACGAAATAACCCGAAGGTAGATCGAGATCTTTCAACTTATTTTCAATCTCTGACCCCACAGAACCAATATCACGCCCTGATACATTAGAAAAAACATCTATGACACGGCTTATATTCAGATGATTTACTTCTGCGGGAGCGGTAGTACGCTCAAAGCTTGCAATATTCTTCAGAAGTACAGGGCTACCATTATGACTATTTTGACCAGAACTTTTGAGCGGTATATTATTCAAAGTTTCAAGCGAATCAATATCCTCCTCCCTATACTGTGCACCCAGGAAATAATGATTGCCATTTCTGTGATCAATCCAGAATGCAGGGTCAAAGTTAATGCTTGAGTTTAGCGTGGTAACAATATTTTTTACAACGTCTTCTTGAGTAAGCCCCAGATATGCGGCTTTTACCCTATCCACATTTACCTGAATTTGCGGATAGTCGATCTTCTGCTGAATCCTGACGTCGGCCGTGCCCGGAACAGTTTCAACTATTTTTTTTATTTTTTCCGCGATATTGTATGCGACATTCAGGTCATTTCCTTCTACCTGTATATCTATCGGGGAAGGTAGCCCAAAATTAAGAGCGGAACTTATTATGCCTCCGGTGTCGAATGCGAATTCAATACCTGTGAATTTCTCATTAAGTACATCTCTTAGAACCTCTGCATATTCTTGGGATGTCTTTTTTCTACCGTCAGATAGTTGCAAATTCATAAAAGCGTCTTGTGGACCTGAGTTTGGTGTGTACGCTGCAGGCCAATCAAGCAGCACACCTATGTTAGAAATCATCATTTGCAGGTCCTCTTCGGGAATTTGCTCACGTATCACATTTTCAGCCTGTTTTAGTAGCTCCTCAGTCTTTTCTATTCTCGTACCGGAGGGAGCGCGTACTCGTATCACAAGTTGACCTGAATCAACCTGGGGAAAGAATTCCTTACCGATGAAGGGATAGAGCGACATGGTGACCGCAAAGATTACTAGTGTAATTACCAAAACCTTGTTCCTGTTTTGCAGAGACCAACTGAGGAATTTATTGTATCTCATCTTCAGAGCGTTAAATTTCTCGTCAAAAAAGGCAAATATAAATGGTTTGTGACCGATTTCTGTGCCTTTCGATGCTTTCTTTAAGAATCTTGACGCACACAGAGGAACAAGAACAATAGAAAGAACAAAGGACGCCGCAATAGCGAATGTGACACTGAGAGCAAGCGGCGAAAACAAGAATTTGCCCATACCAGTAATAAAAACAATTGGGAAAAAGACAACGGTTATTGTCAAAGTAATACTTAAAAGGGGTTTTGCAACCTCTGATGCTCCATCCAATGCCGCATTCCAGGGAGTCTTCCCCATCTCAAGATGCCGATATATGTTTTCTATGACCACTACTGATTGATCAATAAGCAGCCCCACAGCCAGTGCTAGACCCCCGAGGGTCATGGCGTTTATGCTCTTTCCCGTAAAATATAGACCTATAAAGGCAGAAAGTATTGCAAGAGGTAAAGATAGAAGAATAATAAAAGTAGAACGCACGCTCCCAAGAAAGATAAGAACCATTATCGATGCAAGTACGGCTCCCAAGATTCCTTCATGAACGAGGTTACTTATGGCCTGCCTCACATAAACTGATTGATCCATTACGACATTCAGGTTTATCCC
>DASWID010000017.1 GCA_036397855.1 Thermodesulfobacteriota bacterium
GGACCTTATCACACTCGACGAAACAATGCAAAAAGCGTTTTCCGGTTAGTAATCGAAATTCTCCCTCCTCCCCTTGTCATTTGCAAGCTCCCCCATAGTACCTGTACCCTTATTATTCCAACGGGGTAACATTCGGGCACAGAATTTAACGGGAATTCATAGAGATGCTAATAAAAATTAGTCAACAAAAGATTTAACCCCCTTTCTAGACCCCCTTTATTTATTGCTTTAAGAGGATTTGGGCACCAGCGCGTGAAGATGCAGACGCTCATTTTTGCGCTATAAATGGTCAATAGTCAAGATGCGTCACCCTATCTTTGAAGAGGAGTATTACAGAAATCATACTTCACATAGAGATGCTGCCTGACAATAGGGAAAAAATAAAGATGATATAAAAAAGTAAACTGTGTATTATTCTAGTGTTATATACTTGACAGCAAATGTTATAACACTAGTATCAATTAAATATGCCAAAAAGTACACTCATAGTATATGAACCTATAGATAAATTTGGTAGGATGAGTGAATACTGGAGTAAATATATAAGCTTCTATAAAGAATATTGGGGAGGACCGACTTCTCCATACGGAGTATGGTTTGGAGATGAGTATAGAGATTTCCAGTACAAATTATCAAAGTTTCTCGAAGTCGATGAGATTCACGATTGCCTGTTTATGAAGGGGAGTGATGGGAAATACCTTATTTCACCCCTCCGTTTATTTAAAAATGAATACATGCTTCATTCGGACAATCATATTCCGTTACAATGGTTTATATTATTTGAAGACGATGAAAGAAAGTTCTTTTACACCCATATGGGGTTTGGGAGAATTCATTACGGAACGGATTTAAAACAAAGTCTCAACCGGATAGATAAAGCGGATGGGATAATAGAAGACTCAATTACGGCACACAGTGAAGCGACAGAGCAGTCGGCGTTCTTGATGAAGTTAAAAAGGATCCAATCTGATTTGTTCGAGCTTAGGGCTTGGCTTTCAGAATTTGATACATTAAGCTATCTGGTTCTCGATTACGGAGAGTTATGTTCCTTCATTAATCCCTATACTCTTAATATGGATCACAGCTCAAAAGAGGCATGGGATATGTTGAGTAACCTGAACAATGGTAATATAGGCGAATCCAGGCGAATACTGAATTCATTGCTCGAGAAGTGGGAAACCGTAAAGAAAAAAGTTTCAGCTGACATATTGAAAAACGACATCCAGTAAAATCCCTTAATATTTTAACTTTCCAGATTCAGGAATTAATACTGAACTCATGCTCCTAACACTTTCATATAGCATGATTTAAGCCGTTCCTCACTGAATGGAGATAATATTTCTCTCACCTAGAGAAATAGCAAGAAACGGATTGCTAAAAAAATTATGGGGATCTAAAATATAATAGACAATTATGATGCTAACATTTGTTTGAATCTGTGAGGCTTATATATTGTTCGAAGATAATTTATACAAATTATCGAAAGATTATCAAAGAATCGAGCAGACTATTCTGTATCTGGATAAGCATTTCCGGGAACAGCCTACGTTGAGTGAACTTGCCAAAAATGTAAATCTCAGTGAATATCACTTTCACCGTTTATTTAAAAGATGGGCAGGTATAACGCCTAAGCAATTCCTGAAATTTTTGACTATTGAGTATGCAAAAAACCTTTTAGACGAGTCACAAAGTCTTCTCGATATAACTTATAACTCGGGACTCTCAAGCACAAGCAGGCTGCACGAACTCTTTGTCACAATCGATGCAGTTACTCCCGGAGAATTTAAAAAAAAGGGGCAAGGTCTGGTCATTATTTATGGAGTCCACCCCACGCCCTTCGGAAAATGTCTTCTGTCCGTAACTGAAAGGGGAATCTGCGGACTGTCTTTTATAGCAGAGAACAATGTCGATGAAACAATAACAAGCCTCATGAAAGAATGGAACGGGGCAAAGTTTATTGAGAATGCAAATTTTACACGCGATTATATAGATAAAATATTCATTCCCTCATCAAAAGAGGATAGACCGAAATTAAATTTATTCTTAAAGGGTACCAACTTTCAGATTAAGGTTTGGCAGGCATTACTTAATATACCTTCTGTGCATGTTCTGTCATATGAGGACATAGCAAAATCTATAGGCTGCCTTGACGGGTTGAAAACTATAGGAAAAGCGGTGATGTCAAACCCGATTGCATATCTCATCCCCTGTCACCGATTAATCCACAGTATGGGAATTTTCGGCTCCTATAAGTGGGGCACAGCAAGAAAAAGAGCTATGGTGGGATGGGAAACGGCTAAGGGAAAAGTCGATTTATATGATCGACACACAGAGGATATGCAAATTCTAGATAAATCTGCATGCACCGATGAGATTTGAATAGACGGTAAAACTTAATAAGGAGGGTATATCAACATGAAGCTTAAAGATAAAGTAGTGATAATTACGGGGGGGAGTTTAGGTCTGGGGAAAGACACTGCACTTCTGTTCTACAGAGAAGGAGCCAGTGTCATAATAACAGGACGTACGGAAAAAACTCTTAAGGAAGCAGTTGGAGACGCTCAAAATCAGGGCAGTGGGGGTGAAATTGAATATCTGGTAGCCGATGCCTCGAAGGAAGAAGATTGTAGAAATACTGTCGATTACGTCATAAATAAATATGGAAGAGTTGATATTTTATTCAATAATGCAGGAGTACTTTATGTATATTACACCCATGAAACTCCAATTGAAATTTGGGACAAAACGTTTGAGATAAACGTGCGGGGCACATTCTTAATGTCAAAATTTACGATTCCGCACATGTTGAATCAGGGAAAGGGCTGCATAGTCAACAACTCTTCAATTCTAGGATCAAGAGCAGCGCCAGCGTGTGCCGCATATATCGCTACAAAGGGTGCTATTGCACAGTTAACGAGAGCTATGGCTGTCGAATATGCACAACAAGGAATCAGGGTAAATGCAATTTGTCCCGGAACTACGGTTACACCCTTGGTCGAGGGTCTATTCGAACAAACGGATGACCCGGAAGGGGCAAGGAGACTCTGGGAGTCCTACAATCCGATGGGCCGTCTCGGGAAGCCGTCTGAAATTGCGAGGGGTGTGCTGTTTCTATGCGACGATGAAGTCGAGTTTATGACCGGCAGTATGCTTCACATAGACGGCGGCTGGATTGCGCGTTGACTTATGAAATTAGCTGTCACTTGAACTTAAACTGCAAAATAATTGTATCTATTTAGCAGGAGGGGTCGTTTTATCGGAGTGATTTCCTTGGTGGTGGAGGTGGGATGAAGGGATGAGATGGGGTATGATGGGGTATGCACCCCTTCTTCCCGGGGCTCCGGCTCGTTCAATTCGACTGCCTCCTGCGCCTTTGCTCCTTTTTCTGTTAAAAGAATTCCTTCTCTTGAGCCTTCCCTATACACAGTTAATCAATTTCCGTTTTGAAGTGGACCTAAAGAGGAAAAACCCCATCATATTTGAAGGTCCATTCAGAAAAACCCAGACTGATTCGTTTCTTATTTCGGTCTGGGTTTTCTATTAATGATCTGCCCCCTAAGATATAGCCATAATTTAAGTTAGATTTTTGAAGGACAATCAGAAGCAGTATTTCATAATTATTGCAAATATGCTGTACATTACTTATGAGTCCGACTTAAACCTTATTAAAGGGGACGCAACCCTTTGTTACAAAGGCAGAAGCTTAAACATAGCTAACTCAATCATTTTGCTTTATTTCACTCCGGGACAAAAGGTTGCCGGTGATTTTTCCAGGCCCAGGGCTTGTCCGAGTATCTCGGTAGCGCTGACAAAAGCTTCTACCGTCGCGCCTGACCAGAAACCAGTATTGCACGTAATGCCATTGCAATTGGCCCCATAGGTTACAAAGCGATTTGTGCGCTTGATGTCGCAAGCGCAGATCGCCTTGAGTGGATCTAGCGGATCTACCGTGCATGGTTTGTCTAAACAATCCGTCCAGGGTTTCCCACTGGGACAGATCATTACCGGCTTGGTAGGGGCCTCGGCGAAAGAGTATGTGGAAATTAATGTCTCAACCCCGCTTTTATCACTATGAGGAGCCCGTTCCGGGCATGGTTTCATGCCGAAGCTTTTGCCTTCGTTTACTTCACAAAGGCATATCGCAATTGTGTTGGGGTCCCGCGGATCGGGAACGCACGGCGCGGATGTGCATAATACATAGCGTCCTTCACAGATTACGCCTTCACTCGCATTTCCTGTGGCTTCGCCTTTTGCTCCCGAACTAATAAGGAATACCGCAACGTTTGTCAGAAGGAAAAATAACGATATTGAAAAACATGCTCGAGCCATTTTGAACCTCCCTTTCGATACCGATTTTTAGATACGGCTAATATCACTAGAATAGCACACGAAAGATTATTTAAAGAAAATAGGGAATAAACTAGGGACAGAAACTTACATAAATCATTTCCAGAGCCTCTGTCCCTGGTTCACTTGATAATTCTGGCTTTTGAGGTTGATTATTATCGGTTGGTGAAACCGACGAGGTCTAGCACCAACAAGAGTGCCTCCCCTATATTCGCTATTCCGGGGGCTAAGATACAAAAATAAGATGATTCAGCTAACAGATATTTCTCTATCATTCGGTTCGAGGGAGATATTCAAAAACCTTTCCTGGCATATAAAGGGCGGTAAAAGAATAGGTTTATTCGGTCCGAACGGGGTAGGTAAGACAACATTGCTCAATATGATAGCGGGCGTCGTTGCTCCTGAAAGAGGATCGGTCAGCATCCCCCCTTCTCACACCATAGGTTATTTACCTCAGGAGGTTGAGGATACCAGCTCGGATAAATCAGTTATTGAAGAGGCGCTTAGCGCATTTAAGGATGTGAATAATCTTGAGGGCGAATTGGAATCGCTGACACAAAAATTGAGCGAAATAGGAGAAACCAATTCAGATAGATACAAGAAAACACTCCTGCGACTAGACGCAATACATAACGAACTTAGAACAAGGGACTCGCATACTCTTAAATATCAGTCGGAGAAATTGCTAATGGGACTCGGGTTTCAAGACTCGGACTTAACCAAACCCCTTACTACCTTTTCGGGCGGATGGAGGATGAGGGTGGCGCTCGCAAAGCTTTTATTACTGAAGCCGAATGTTCTTTTGCTGGACGAGCCTACTAATCACCTGGATATAGAAAGCATAGATTGGCTTGAGGATTATCTGGGATCCTTTCAGGGAAGCGTGATCATGGTTTCGCACGACCGTTATTTCCTGGACCGCATGGTCGATAGTATTGCAGAGCTGGACTTGGGGCAAATTACGGAGTATTCGGGGAATTACTCGTCTTATCTAAATGAGCGGAGCGCCCGGCTCGCTATGCAAGAACTGGCATTCAAGAACCAGCAGAGAAAAATAAGGGAGACCGAACGGTTTATAGAAAGGTTCCGTTACAAGAACACCAAGGCAAGGCAAGTCCAGAGCCGGATAAAGATGCTGGAGAAGTTAGAGCGTATACCCGGGCCGGCCTCTGATAATGCATCGATACATTTTAAATTTCCCGAGCCAGAGCGGTCTGGCAAAGTTGTGGTTGAGCTCACGCAATTTTCAAAGTCATATAAGAATAAGGACGGTCGCGGTATCGAAGTTTTCTCGGACGCTGGCCCCCTCTCGATATTAAGAGGAGACAAGATCGCGCTAATCGGAAAGAACGGAGCGGGGAAAAGCACTCTTGCGAGAATTTTACAGGGAGTAGAACCCTTTTCAGGTGAGAGAAAAGTCGGACATAATGTGGAGCTGACTTTCTTTGCGCAGGATCAAGCCGAATCGCTTTCCCCCAGGAATACTATAATAGAGGAGCTTGAAGCGGAGCCTACGTCACAGAACGAAACCGAAATCAGGTCGCTTCTCGGCGCGTTTCTTTTCAGTGGGGAAGAAGTTTATAAAACGATAAGAGTATTGTCGGGTGGTGAGAAAAGCAGAGTAGCTCTCGCAAAGACTCTCCTGTCACCTAAAAACTTCATGATCCTGGACGAGCCTACGAACCACCTGGATATAAAGTCGAGAAATGTCCTTGTCGATGCCCTTAAGCAATATAAAGGGACATTCCTTGTCGTGAGTCATGACAGGCATTTCCTTGATCAGGTTGCTAATAAGATCTGGTATGCCGACAAGAGGAATATAATTACTTATCCCGGGACATATTCGGAGTTTCATTATCATGAAAAACTGAGTGAAAAAGAAACCTCGGAGATATCCAGTGATAAAAGACGTGGCGAGATTGGGGGGAATGGCAAAAGAGAACCGGAAGCGGGGGGTCGAAATATCCGGCCCATGGGAAATAAGAGGGAAGAAGCCCAAAAGCGAAACCGCTTATACAAACAACTTAAGGAGCGTGGGATTGAGAATATGGAAAACTGGCGTGAGCTCTCCTTAAAACAGCTCAAAGCGGCACTCGATGCGCTTGAAGAGACAATTCATAACTCCGAGAAGAGGAGACAGGAGCTGGAAGAATTCCTAGCCGATGCTCG
>DASWID010000018.1 GCA_036397855.1 Thermodesulfobacteriota bacterium
CACGCCTGTTAGGGACAACAGGGTACGGCACTTATGCTTATGCCTTGGCTTGGGTTAGCCTATTAAGCGTTCTATCTATTTTTGGATTGGACAAACTCCTTGTTCGGGAAATAGCAGTCTATAACACTCGATCGTCCTGGAACCTGATGAGTGGTCTCCTGCGCTGGTCAAATATTACCGCATTAGTTGTTTCGCTAGGGTTTGCACTCTTAGCAGGAATTACTATATGGATACTAAGTGATCGTCTCGAATCGCAGATGACCTATACCCTTTTGATTGCCCTCGTAATGTTACCTTTGATTGTGCTCTTGCGACTAAGGCAGGCCGCGATGAGGGGACTCCATCATGTGGTTGGTGGACAACTACCGGAGACGCTTATTATGCCTATCTCCTTTTTTATAGTAGTTGGTGGTATGTACCTGTTTATGAAAAATGCACTAAGTGCGCCAGCAGTTGTGATAGCCCAGGTAGTGGCCGTTGGGATTGCTTTACTTATTGGAGTTCGGCAGTTACAAACAAGCCTTCCGCAATCTGCTAAAGAGGCACATCCTGTCTATCAAAGCTGGACATGGACGTACATTGTAATGCCACTTGTATTTCTTGATACTATGACGATGATTAATTCTCAGATAGACATAATTTTGCTGGGATTGATGAAGAGTACGGGTATGGTGGGTGTTTATGCTGTTGCTAAGAAGGGAGCGGCTCTCATTACATTTATACTCATAGCTGTAAACATTGCGCTGGCACCCACAATTGCCAGTATGTATGCGGCAGGTGAGATGGATAAATTGCAGCGCATGATTACAAAAAGCGCACGCGTGATTTTAATAGGTTCTCTGCCCATTGCTATTGTGCTCATATTATTTGGTCACTGGTTCTTGTTATTTTTCTTTGGTCAGGATTTTGTTCATGGCGAAAAAGCACTTGCCATTTTAAGCGCCGGCCAGCTTATAAACGCTGCAATGGGATCGGTAGGTCTATTACTTATCATGACTGGCTACGAGCGTGATGCTGCTATGTGTGTTGGGATCAGTGCGGTACTGAATATCATACTTAACGCTTTTCTTATACCGAAGTGGGGATTGGAGGGTGCTGCCGCTGCTACGACAACTACGGTTATATTTTGGAATATCCTGTTAGCAATCTTGGTGTATAAGAGGCTTGGAATTCATTCCACAGCTCTCGGGGAGATGAGATTGTGGAAACAAGTATGAGAAAACCGGACTTTTTCATAGTAGGAGCCCCAAAGTGTGGCACTACTGCGATGCAGGATTATCTAGGCCAGCATCCGGACATCTTTATGCCTGAGGCGAAGCCACCTCTTTTTCGTGGCAAAGAACTCCATTTCTTCGGGAGTGACCTTAAGGCTAATCGCAAAATGCTTACGAAAGAAGAATATTTCTCCTATTTCCGAGAGGCAAAATATGAGAAGCGAGTTGGTGAGGCAACCGTGTGGTATTTGTACTCTAAGCGTGCGGCTTATGAAATTAAAGCGTTCGATCCCTCTTCGAAAATTATCATTATGCTCAGAAACCCCGTGGAGATGCTATATTCTTACCATTCCCAACTAGTTTATAACGGTGATGAGCATATTGAAGATTTGAGGGCCGCCTTGGATGCAGAACTAGATAGAAAGCGGGGGTTACTTGGTCCGAGACAAGGTTTAATTCCCATTGAACGTTTTTATTATAGAGAAGTTGTGCGATATCCTGAACAAGTTAAGAGATATTTTGATGTTTTTGGCAGGGAGAATGTTCATATTATTATCTTCGACGACTTTATAACCGATAAAAATAGAGTTTATAGGGAAACTCTTCGCTTTTTAGATGTTGATGAAGATTTCGGACCGTCTTTTAAAGTTATCAACCCCAATAAAGAGGTAAGAAGCAGGTTCTTGAGAGATTTACTGAGAAGTCCACCACAAGTCGCTCAATCGGTTGCTAAGTTTTTGATACCTACAAAGTGGCATCAAGGCTTTATCGAAGTGCTCAGTAGGTATAATACTAAGTATAAGTCCCACGAGACCATCAATTCCGAATTAAGGAAACAACTACAAGCTGAGTTTGCGTCAGAAGTTGAGGAACTTAGTGAGCTAATGGGAAGAGATCTTACCCATTGGAATAAATGACGATAAACTTTTTTGAGAATACAGTCTTGATGAGCGGCGTATGATTCATACGTATTTTGGATAAGAATTTATCATTATGATCGTCGAAATTTAAAATGTATAAGCGTTCCCTATTTAGTCTTGCGATTATAATACCTATTACTATCTATGGTCGCCCAATACAGGTGACTTCTAATTAACTAAAATGTAACGAGGTATATTATCATGTCTTAAAAAAGTGACTGATAATTTTTAAATCAATGGTTGAAAAATCATGATGCTAATAAGAACTATTCCCATAAAGGATTTTGTGGACTTAACCAAAATTAAGTTAATTCTTTCGGTGCGGCCTTACACGCAGATAACTTATCCAAGATTATCTAAACTCTATGAGAAGGCTACATGGATAGAGAGAAAAGAAATTGATGGTAGTTTTGTGGAATGTGGTGTCTGTAACGGTGGAAGTGCCGGGTTAATTGCCTCGGTGGCTAAACGTAACAAGAATAGACACATTTGGCTATTCGATTCCTGGGAAGGTTTACCAGCGCCATCCCAAAAGGATGTCTCGTATCTTGGGACAAAGGGTCAAAAAGGTATGGCTTTGGGTTATGAAGATAAGGTTCGACAGTTATTGTTTAATAAGCTTAAGTTGGAGAATAAGAATATCCATCTTGTAAAAGGTTGGTTTAACGAAGCCATTCCTCCGCGTAAAACAGAAATCGGCGGTATTGCGCTTTTGCATTTGGACTGCGACTGGTATGAATCAGTAAAATTCTGTTTGGAAGAGTTATGTGATAGTGTAGTAAACGGTGGCTTTATTTTCATAGATGATTATGGACACTGGGAGGGATGTAGGAGAGCTGTCGATGAGTTTATCGAAGGGAGAAATTTAAAGATAAAGTTAATTAAAATTGACTATACCGGTGTTTATTTTCAAAAATAAGCGGGATTAATGAATATGAAATATGGGTTTATTGAACATAAAGATGGGAAACTCGTAATTGATAAAACGAAGACGATGTCAATTCTAGCCAATAGACTTTTTTTAGAGGCGATGAAAGAAGTAGTAAATTATGCTAAAGGGGAATTGCTAGATGTTGGTTGTGGACAATCTCCGTTTTACCCATTATTTTTACAAAGAACTAGTGGGTATGTTAAGACGGATATGCTGACTTCTCCTGGAAAACCGGACATATTCTCAGACATTATTGCTCTTCCGTTTAAAGATGAATCCTTTGATACTATTCTTTGCACTCACGTTTTAGAACATGTTTATGATCCATTCTGCGCTTTCCATGAAATGAAGCGCGCCCTTCGGCGCGGAGGAGTCATCATAATAGGGACTCCACTTATTTACTGGATACATGAAGCTCCTGTTGATTACCTAAGATATACAAAATATTTTTACCAAAAAATAGCTAAAATGTATGACTTTGAAATCACTTACCTGAAGGAAGTTGGTGGAATTATGAGCGTCCTTGTTGATATGTTATCTAAGGGAATAATTCTTTTCTCGTTGAAAAGTAGATACCTGAGTTTTTTTAAATACATCTCTTTCCTTTTGCAGGATATAGGATGGGTTATTATTGATAAAATTTTGAGAAGGGATTTTGCAATTCCCATAATGAACTTGGGTTACGTTGTAGCTTTTCGAAAAAGATAATCGGTTTGAAAGACTTTTCTCATAAGTACGAATAGTGGATAAGAAATATTAAGTTATAGAGATAAAATGCATTATCGGCCTAAAATTTATTGGGAAGAAAGACTTAGACAAAGTTTTTCATTAAAAAACACGGGTCACATTGGTTTTACCTTACTTTATAACAATTGGTCATATAAAGCAAAAGTTAGAGTCCTTCAAAAAGTATTAAGCAATTTAAAGATAAATTGTGAGGGTAAAAGTGTCTTAGATATTGGATGTGGAACAGGCTTTTGGATCGAATTTTACAAATCTCAGGGAGCAACCTCGCTTGTTGGAGTTGATATTACCAATATAAGTATCGAAAAACTAAGAGAGAAATTTCCGGAGCTTGAGTTTAATGAGCTGGATATAGGAGAGGATGAGATAAACTTGAACGGAAGATTCGATATAATAAATGTTTTTGATGTCTTATATCATATAAGAGATAATCTGAAATTTGAGAAAGCGATTTCTAATATCGCAAAATTATCTAAACAAGGTTCTTATATATTCATAACAGATTCATTGATCGACAAGTCTGAAGCGGAGTACGTTACCTTTAGGAGTTTAGCTACATACAAAGAGCAATTCAAAAGAAATAGGTTAAGGTTTATCGAAGTTGCGCCACTTTTTTATCTGTTGAACCGACCTTATCCATGTCTTTTACAGGTGATTAAATTTGGTCTTATTAAAACCAAATTTAATATAGATCACATAATGGCTCCTATGCTTTATTACCTGGATAAGGTTTTTTTATCACTTAAAAGATCGAATCTTAAGCTGATTGTTTGTGTGAAAGAATGAGAATAGCTTTATTTCTTACAAACTTTCCTATGCTCTCCGAAACCTTCATCCTAAACCAGATAACAGGGCTCATAAATTTGGGAATTAACTTTGATATTTACGCTTCGACTAATCCCCATGAGGAAAAGGTCCATCGTCAGGTAGAGGAGTATAACTTGCTAGAAAGAGTAAGTTATTCGGATTCAATCACCCCGGTATATAAGAGATTAACAAAAGGCGTCAAAATAGTTTTAAAGAATTTTTGCAAAAGTCCTTTAGCATACTCCGAAGCAATGAAAAGCAAATCGCTTAGAGACATATTTTACGTGAATGACTTCACGCTCAATAAGTCAAGAAAATCTTATGACTTGATACATGCCCACTACGGCTCTAATGGACGTATAGCGGCAATCTTAAAGAAATCGGGTGTATTTAAGGGGAAGCTTATTACTACCTTTCACGGATACGATTTCAGCAAATTAATAAATGAAAGAGGGATTCAGACTTACAAGGATCTTTTTAGAGTGGGAGACCTTTTTACTGCTAATACGAATTTTACCAAAGAGAGATTAATTGAATTGGGATGTTCCAAGGCTAGAGTTGTCAAGCTGCCCGTAGGTATAGAAATAAAATTGTTTAATTATAGAGAAAGGTACTTAGGGGAGGTGGACATAGTTAAACTTTTGACAGTGGGGCGAATGGTCGAGAAAAAGGGGCTGGAATACGCGATTAAGGCTGTCGCTAGGGTAGCTCAGAAGTATCCAAATATTGAATATAATATAGTAGGTGATGGTTTATTAAGACAGAGGCTTGAAAACTTGATTAAGGAACTGGGGATAAGCGATAAGGTCAATCTTTTAGGCTGGAAGACACAAGAAGAATTGCGAAAGCTGTTTCAAGATGCGCACATTTTTATATTATCTAGTGTAAAGTCAACCGATGGAGATATGGAGGGGCAGGGATTGGTTCTTCAAGAAGCTCAAGCAGTGGGGATCCCTGTTTTATCTACGCTTCATAATGGAATTCCTGAAGGGGTTATAGATGGTAAGTCCGGTTTCCTTGTCCCAGAGAGGGATGTGGATGCATTAACCGACAGGCTACAATACCTAGTCGAACATCGTGAACTATGGCCGGAAATGGGACGATGCGGTCGAAAGTTGGTAGAAGAGAAATATGATATCAAGATGTTAAATTCTAAATTAGTAAGGATCTACGATGCATTATTAACTGAGAATACGGCTCTTTTAGAAGAGCTTCGGGAGTTGCAATAGGATTATTATACTTGACCCATTGCAGATGAGCTATGAGGACTTCTTTCTTTGCTAAATTTTTATGTAAATCACGGATCTACGTCTGCTGCGCTTCTAGTATTGTTTCATGTAACTTATTACCTAATCTTTCCCAAGAATAATCGTCAACATATTGTAGGTTGAAATTACGATCTAGATTTTTATTTTTCCAAAGATTGTGGAAATGTATTAAGGAATCTTTAATCATTTGAGGGTTATTTTGTACTGTGATTCCTCTGTTAAGTTTTTCCACGAGTTTTGATGCCAGATCAGCCTCGTCATTTTTTATTGATAGAATGGGCCTTTTAGCTGCTATGTACTCATAAATTTTCCCTGGGACTTGGACTCTGCCTCTATGTCCAATTAAAAGAAGTAATGAGGCTCCCTTTTGGAGTGCGATGGCTCTTTGGTGTTGAACAAAGCCAACAAAGCGAACGATTTCGGAAAGGCCATTATTTTTTACGTAGCTCTTACAATCATCATCAACCAAATTGGCGGTGATAACTATTTCTACATCCTTCCATATTTGTTTTAACTGTTTAAGTGCGTCAAAGAATACGATTGGTTCATTAGCTTTATAGAATTTACCCGTGTGGACAATCCTGAATTTACTTGTGGTTTCAGGTGCGACCTCATTGTATTCCTCCGGAGAAAACCCCTGTGAAATTACTTTAATATTTTCGTTTCTGAGAAATGGATACAAACTCAAGTAATGATCCTTGGTCTCTTGTGTTGTAACAATTAGTCTATTTGCCGATTTAAGAATCTTGGACTCTATTTTTTCATCAGTCCATGAACGCCATTTTGGCATTGGTAATATTGGATTGTTTACCCAAGGATCACCATAATCTGCAATCCAAGATATATCTCCGTTAAACTGTTTTAGAATGAAACCTAGAATATGGCAGGTAAAAGGAAAACCTGAAGAAATGATGAAATCATAGCTACCTTCTTTCTTGAGTGCATATCCTTTTAACAATGCGAATGGTAGCCAGATTACTGCTTCGTCTGGTATAAACAAGTATCTTAATCCATTCTCATAAAGATTAAATAAAAGTCTTCCCATTCCTTGTCGCATTGACTCATATGAGCGAAATAGAGCGCTTCTACTGTCTCCGCTAGTTTTGCTCAAGAGAAAGCTCGAGAGATGGTGCATGATTCCGGGATAAGTTCTGAATATCCTGACTTCATCCGGTATGTTTTCTAAAAGCTCGGGGTCGTGGTTGGGGTGGTTCTGAGAGGTGCGGATAGTGAGAACATCAATTTCCCAGCCTTTTGAAGAAAGCTGCTTTACAAATTCTTTCCATCTGTAGCTTCGGGGTGTGCCTATCGGTGGGAAATAATAAGTGCATAAAAGAATTCTCCCTCTCATGTCATTAACTGGAAGAGGCCTTTTTCTGAATTATAGAGGACGGATTCGAGTTAAATCCAAGAATATCTGCGATTGCCTTTTCAAATTGTTTTTGGCTGTCTTTTAGGTTGTATTTCTTGGCTGTTTCATAACCGTTTTTTCGCAATTTTTCTCTCAGCACCCCATCTCTGAGTATGGTCTCAAGCTTTTCTTTTAAATTGTCAGTATCTTCAACATCTGTTACAAGGGCATTATCCGCATTTCTCACGTAGGGAACAGCTCGAGTTGTGACAACCGGACACCCGCAAGCCATTGCCTCTAGTGGCATAAGGGGAAATCCCTCATGTCGAGTTGGATAAAAAAATACGTCGGCAGCGGTAAGTATCTTCCTGAGCTCTTGAATTCCGAGCCAGCCAAAGTTCTTAACTTTGGTATTCATAATTTCGTTTTCCAATGTTTCGCCGCAGGCCCAAACCTCTATCTTTGTTTTCAAATCATAACTTAGTTTATTTATGACCTTTACTACAATATCAAGTCCCTTTCTGTAATCTTTCCTGGAAAGCACAATTACTGCTTTCCTATTTCCTTTTATTATTGATAACTTCTCGTCGGGATCGGGATAGAATGTCTCCAAGTCTATTCCATTCTCAACAAGTGTTGCACTGGCTTTGTATTTTTCTATTAGCTCTCGCACAAGCTCATTGGATACAGCTATTACCTTTATCCTCATAAGACTTAGACAGTAGAAGTAGAGGTTCCTTATAAGAAACCTTTTAAGTGAGTTCCTGTAATAAGATTCATCATAATCTTGAGCGAAGTATATGAGCCTGGAGCGGTTTCTAATCGACAATAATGATGCTAAGGGAATTATATCTACGATTATGGCATCTGAGTGAAATTTTTTCACTAAAGAATGAATAATAGTTCCGAGTTTTGTGGGAAAAGGAATCTTTGTCAGTTTTATTTGTGGATGTAGTGTAAAGACCGTATTAATTGTGTTGTACCATAGGATAACTTTGTATCCCCGTTCAGCCAGAAAGTTTGCATATTGCACGACCATTTTGTCTCCGCCTCTGCTAAAAAGGGAATGTCTATAAAAGAGAATGTTCACTGATCTTATACTAATATTTTTTGATAATTAACTTTATGAAAGTTTAACTTTTTTCTACCTGTTAAACAATTAGAATGTATATTGCTCGGATTTGTTTTAATAAAAAGTCTGCGCCAAATACTTTGACTGAGTAGATTGACCAAGACTTGCCATTAAATATTTCATATTTAAAAACGATCTAATTTTGCATCATTTCAGGTGTTCTCTTTGACTTCAAGAAGGGAATCTCTAAACGTAACTTTAATTAGCTGATTTTTTCCCTCTTACCCACAGTAATTGTGGTTTGGTGCATGGCATGTTGCTTTTTTCAAAGAAGTAATGATAAAAGTCTCTCTCTGGACCTCTTGGAGCCAGTCTATATGAGGTCAATTGGAAACGATTAAGCAAACTTTGCTTTATTCTTTCCTCAGACAATAATTGGGGCTCTGTGAATGTAGGAGGTTCTCCGAGATTGAATGATGCAATCAATTCACCACCTTTCGCAATAATTCTAAAGATTTCACAGCACATTTTTTCGAAATCGGACACATGATCCAAGGCGTTTAGCGTGAACAATACATCGACGTAGTCTGAAGGTAGAGGAATTTGTTTCTCTGTGGAGCATACATAACACATATCGTGCGAGGCTATATTAAAGCTTGTGTACTTTTCCGATAGCACATCAATACCGATTCGAAGCCTTGCATTCTTCGCCCAGCATAGGCTACCTCTAGGCCCACAGCCGAAGTCGGCTACAATTTTATCCTGTAGAAAGGATGCGTCTGCCTCGCCAGCCATCCCAAGCATCAAGCGTTCGTAAAATGAGTTTTCGAACACACCCCCTCCCTGTTCCCAACGAGTTTGCCAGTAATGCAACTCCGCCATGTGTTTTGCTTTTGTAGGTACATAAATCTTTGCTATTCTGCCGATGAATGGTCGTACAGACTTTGGTATGCGATTTATAAAATCCATAATATACACTTGTTATTATGGGTCATCTTACATACTTACCCGAAGCTAAATCATATCGTAAAACTTAAGTTGATAACTATAGATAAAATATCGAACATAGTTAAAAGTTACTAATAGGGGCAACTCATAGCAAAATCTTTAGAATTTTGTTAGAAATCCGGAATCTTTCGATTCCCTGCGATGGATTTGATTCAATTCGTTGCTAATCATTCGGCTACATTACAGAAAATTTAATATTAGGTGTGTTTGAGAATCAAAGAAGCATGAAATCAATATTTTTCATCTCATCAATGATGCTGTTTCCACTTCGGTGGAGTACCTTTTTAACCCAGAGTATATTCCGTCAGCAATTTCGTTGACATAACTCTGGCTTCTTAATCTCTTTTCTTCCCGCGGATTAGTGATGAATGATGATTCTACGAGGATGCTGGGTATATCAGCTCCAATTAAAACAATGAAAGGTGCTTTCTTCACGCCTTTATTGTTAACTGGTCTGTAGTTATTTGATATATTTGAAACTACAGATGTTTGAACATGACTCGCCAGTCGTTTTGACTCTTCAATCTTTGAACTGAGGATATATTTTTGAATAATATCCTTTAAGTCGCTGAGTCCCCTTGTTGTTGTGGCATTTTCCCTGGCGGCCACAGCGAGCGCGTCTGGATCCTTTGTGAAGCTCAAAATATATGTCTCAATTCCATATGCATTCTTATTTTTTGCAGCGTTACAGTGAATAGAAACGAATAGGTCGGCGTTTAGCTTCTTGGCGATTGCCGTTCTTTCTTCTAATGGAATAAAGCGGTCATCATTTCGAGTCAGAATAACTCTTGTTATACCTATATTTTGACCATCCTGCTCGATATTTGACTTTAAGGCTTTTGCTATCTTTAAATTTACATCCTTTTCCTTGAGTCCGGTAGGACCTAATGCTCCCGCATCATGTCCTCCATGTCCGGGGTCGATCACGACTGTTTTAACCTTGAGGCCTAGGGCTCCCCTTAGAGTTGAAATATCCTCACCGTCCTTGGGTAGGGATGCTAAAGTTTTATTGTCTTTAGGGTCTTCATCTTTAGCAAATAATTCATCTCTGTTTGATTTGTCACCATCTATATCCATTACTATCCTGAAAGGATCGTTTAATGAAAATACGCGATAGTCTTCGAAGCTCCTAATATAAAGAACAACCCTAACCTTATCAGGCGTATTCCTGCCGAATTTTATCTCTTCGAGCAGTCCTTTATCTACTGGCGCTAGGGCTAGATTCCTTTCGACGGTTGTGCCGAGAATGTCAACCAGTAGTCTTGGCGGCTTCCCCACATCTGGATTGGGTTTTAAGAAGTAAGACTTGTACGGCATTTCCTTATCGAGATGGATAACCACCCTCGTCTTTGTGTCTGTCGACCAATGTCGGATTTCCTTGATTCGTACTAATCCGTCATCTTCTTCTTTATCAGCCAGGGTCTTCTCTTTTTTAGACGGTTTAAACGGCGATAGCTCCTTTAATTTTCCCTCAGCCGCATATACCATATCGCCATCCGGGAAATCTTCAATTACCCTTTCGTATTCTAGGTATGCTTGTTTTTTATCCCATCCCTCGATTATCCTCGCCTTTCTTACCTGCGCGTCGTCTGCTAGATTGCTTTTTGGATAGGCCCTTATAAAAAGAGTCGAACGGTCAACCGATTTTTCAAGGTCTTCACGGGAATTAAATCTATTCCCGATCTCTTCATACATCTTTCCAGAAAAGAAAAGGGAGTCTGGAGCTGTTGAACTCTCTGGATTGTCGAGATAGATGCTGTAAAAGGCTCTGGCTAATATATCCCAAATCTCCGGATCCTTTACCTTCTCCGGGTCCGTCGTAAGGTTTTTATATAGGTTGAGGGTCTCATTAAATTGTTCTTCGGCCTGATCAATACAAAGTGCGGTTCCTTTTAAGAAAAGCAGGATAAGAAGTAGATATAAACTTAAAGCAATTGTGTTACTTTTCATCTTAAGCATTGCATTATATTATATTTTTTATAATTTGTAAACCATTATTTTTATTTTTCAAGAAAATTTATTGAAATTTGATCTCCACTTTACTTTGCAATGATAATAACTTAATGCTAAATTTGGTTTAATGAGGGTTATAATACTTGGCTGTGCCACTTCTACCGGTGTTCCACTTATCGGTTGTGGCTGTACGGTTTGTAGTTCGGATAATCCTAAGAATAAAAGAACGCGTTGCTCATTATTCATTGAAACAAGGGAGAAGAAGATCTTAATTGATACGTCACCCGATCTGCGAATACAGGCTTTTAGACACAATATCACAAGGATCGATGCCGTCTTGTATACCCATTCCCATGCTGACCATACCCATGGAATCGATGAGCTTAGGACTTACAATTTTATGAATAAGATGGTTATTCCGTGCTATGGGGACCTGCAGACAGTTTCAAACATTATGTCAAACTTTAAATACATTTTCGATGGGTCATTTCCCCCAGGTGGAAAGCCCAAACTATCGATAACAGCTGTTAATCGTGATTTTGACATATACGGTATCAGGATTATTCCGATAGAAGTTCAACATGCTGATTGGCTGATTCTTGGATACAGAATAGGGAACATGGCATATCTTACAGATTGTAGCGGAATACCTGAGAGTTCAGTAAAAAGATTGAATGGGCTTGAACTTCTGATAATAGATGCGCTCAGATATAAACCCCATCCTGCACACTTCAGCGTAGATCAAGCGGTAGAGGTCATCGGAGAGATTAAGCCAAAAATCGCGGTGTTTACGCACATGGGTCATGAACTTGAATACGAAAAGCTTTCAAAAGAGCTTCCGGAAAACATTGAACCTGCCTATGATGGAATGGAATTTGATGTTAATGATCCTCAGTTTTCAAGATGATTTTATTTTGGTAATCTTAAGTTTAAAAAACTATATGAGGTCAAAAGATGCAGGATATCATCAAAGAACTATTGCAGCCAAACGGTTCAAAAATAATCTTGTGCGTCCTCGATGGATTGGGTGGGCTTCCTCTAAACGGAAAAACCGAATTAGAGGCAGCCTCGACTCCCAATTTAGATGAGCTTGCGAGGAGGAGCGCTTGTGGGCTTCATGTCCCGGTGGCACCGGGTATAACGCCGGGAAGCGGTCCATCTCATCTTGGGCTTTTCGGGTACGATCCACTTAAATATGAAATAGGACGAGGGGTTTTAGAGGCTCTGGGCTTAGGTTTGGAGCTATCACGGAACGATTTGGCGATAAGAGGTAATTTTGCGACTATCAGATATGAAGGGAATAGGCCAATAGTCGTGGATCGAAGGGCGGGTAGGATACCGACCGAGGAAAATAAGAGGATTACTAAAGAGATTCGAAAAAAGGTTAAGACCATAGATCAAGTCGAGGTTTCAATTACATCCGGGATGGAGCACCGTTTTGTCCTTGTTCTTACGTTTCCTGAACCTCTTTTGGTTGGTTCACACGATATTTCAGATACCGATCCACAGAGGGAGGGTTTGAGTCCCCTAAGGCCTCTTGCACGAAGGAAGGAAGCAGACAGGGTAGTGAGTGTGGTGGACAGTTTGATAGACAAAATAAATCATGTGATCAAAGATGAGGCTGCGGCGAATTATATTCTCCTTAGGGGTTTTTCGGTTTATCCTAAGCTTCCAACCTTTAGTGAAGCATATGGACTTAAGGCTGCGGCTGTTGCTGTTTATCCTATGTATAGAGGTGTAGCCAGGCTATTAGGCTTGAAAGACCTTGATGTGAAGGATAGTACAATTAATAGCGAAATAGAGACACTCCGGCAGCATTTTGATGAATTTGATTTTTTCTATTTTCATGTCAAGAAGACGGATAGCTATGGAGAAGACGGTAATTTTGATGGAAAGGTCAAGGTAATAGAGGATTTTGATTGTTGTATTCCTGATATTATTAGTCTAAAACCGGACGTATTCGTAGTTACGGGTGATCATTCTACACCTGCGATAATGAAATCACATAGCTGGCATCCTGTACCCTTTCTCCTTTATTCTTCGAAGAATCGTGGCGTTCATGTTTCAGGTTTTTCTGAAAGGGAATGTCTGAAAGGAGAGCTTGGAATATTCAGGGCCATCGAAGCTATGCCACTTATTCTGTCGAACGCAGGAAGACTTCAAAAATTTGGAGCCTAGCCTCTTGAATCTTGCAATTTAGGGATGCTGTGCTAATTTAATTCCTCTGGAAATATCTGCCGAAGTGGCGGAATTGGCAGACGCGCTGTCTTGAGGGGGCAGTGCCCGAAAGGGCGTGCGGGTTCGACTCCCGCCTTCGGCACCATTTGGATATTATCTACATCACTGAGATTGTAATGAGCTGTATGTTTCGACATCCTTCTCGTAGCTCTTCTTATAATTTTCACATCTGGATTCGTCCTCGGGATTTTTTTTAAGGCAATTCTCATAATTCCTCCTCGATTTTTCTACCATTTCTCTTGCATCGAGTAACTTCTGTCTTCTTTTGGACGAATCCATTGGCTTATCAACCAGTATTTCCTTGCCAGTATCGTAATATCCACATCCTGCTAGAGGGGTAATCGTAATTGAGACCACAATTAATATTAACTTTATCAAATGGGTACTCCTATCATGCTCGTAGCTTATAAATAATAAATTTAGAGTTCTCTTTAACCAAACGATTATTCTTAGTTTGCTTGATTTATTCACTTTTATTCGAGAATTCTTCAACTGCTCTGTCGGCGAATTCTGAACCAAATCTTTTTATCATATCTGCAATTTCCTTGTTGCTTGTTGCTCGTTGATAGGTCTCAGCCATTCTGATAATTGTTTGAAAGTAGTGGATATTAATCTCTTCCACTGTCATCTCTTTGGTCCAGAGATCGATGCTTAAACTGTTTTTTCTTTCATGGTCCCAGATTGATATAAGCATCGCGCTGCAAGGTTTTAGTCCCTCTATATCAGAATCTGTTGCATCCCAGTGAATTGACTCAGGGATGTTTTCTTCGTCTAACATAACCTTGAATATTATCTCCGCTTCTTTTGACATTTTTGACCTTTTATATGAATATTTAAAATTGATATTTAACATAAACTATAATTCTGTTTTTTGAAATACAAAGCATTATTGTTTGAATACGGAATTATATTGAATTTCCAATTTTGCTTGTAAAAAAATCCTTGTAGGTATCTTCGTAGTGTTGGTATAAAGAGTAGGCCTTGAATATAACTTTTTCCGATTATAAGAATTATGAAGTCGTTGTATTAGGTTCCGGTGTATCGGGCTTGACATGCGGCATTCAATTATTGGAAAAGGAATTCGGGGTACAAATAATCGCCTATTCTGTGCCGCCGGATACTACTTCGGACATCGCCCCTGCTTATTGGAGCCCCTTTAGGGTATATCCAGAGGGGAGGGTCCTCAAATGGGGCAAATATTCATACAGGGAATTTATTAATTTAAGTGCAAAGACTGGTACCGGAGTTTCTCTAATTCAATTAATGGAACTTTATGATCATGAGGTGGCTAATCCATGGTGGAAGAAGGTGGTACCCGAATGTGTTCGCGCAAGTCAAAGTGAAGTACCTTCGGGATTTAAAGATGCATATCTTGTTGAGGTTCCGCTGATCGAAACCCCGATTTATATGAAATATCTTGTAAAGCGGTTCAATGAGATGGGTGGTAAGATTATCAAGCTTGCCTCAAGGATATCATCTTTAAAGGAGTTGTATGGAGGGGAAAGGATAATCGTAAATTGCTCAGGGCTTGGGGCCTATGATGTTTGTGAAGACAAGGATACATACCCAATACGCGGTCAGATAATAAGAACGACCAACCCCGGGATCAATCGATGCTATCATTATGAAAGTGAAAAGAACGGCATAACATACATAGTGCCAAGGACCGGGGATTGCATACTCGGTGGGACAGCAGAGGAATATGATTGGAATACAGAGATAGATATGGCAACAGCTAATGATATTTTCGAGAAATGTAAGGCATTGGAACCGTCTCTGGGTGATGCGAGGTTATTGGAACACAAGGTCGGACTGCGTCCGGGCCGAAAGGAGGTATGTCTTGAGCTTGAAAGGGTATCGGAGGGGTGTGCTGTAATCCATAATTACGGGCACGGAGGTGCAGGATTTACATTATCATGGGGGTGTGCTGAAGAGGTAGTGGAATTGGCTGAAAGTATCTCACATTAGTTTTTCTAAATTCGCAGATATTATTGGGGGGGTTTCATTTTTCTATATTCGAATAAAGCTTATTTATAATTTCTATCAATCACTGAGTAAAAGCTATCTTAAGCTATTCAAACTAATTGTCTTATCATATAAATGGACATACCAATACTAAGAGATGTTGTAATTATATTCGCAATTTCGATAACTGTTATTTTTTTATTCTCTGTAATTCGAGTACCGACAATATTGGGTTTCTTGCTCACTGGTATTCTGGCTGGCCCCCACGTTCTCGGATTAATTAAAGGTGTCGATGATGTGGAAGTGCTCGCAGAGATCGGTGTAGTGATGTTGTTATTTACCATTGGGATTGATTTTTCCTTAGAGGGCCTTTTGCGTCTCAAGAGAGTGGCTTTGATAGGGGGGTTTCTTCAGGTTTTTCTTACTTCATTGACTTCGTTCTTTTTGATGAAGGTTTTGGGAAGAACCCTTGGAGAGTCTGTTTTTATCGGCTTTCTCATATCTCTGAGTAGCACAGCAATCGTAATCAAACTAATTCAGGAGAGGGCGGAGGTTGAGAGTCCTCATGGTGGGGCTGCTCTGGGCATTTTAATATTTCAAGACATTGCAATCATACCGATTATGCTAATAACTCCGATTCTTGCGGGTGCTTCAGACAAGGTAGGTCTTACATTACTGATGCTGCTTGTGAAAGGGATGACAATCGTTATTCTTGTTATAATCGCTGCCAAGTGGGTGATACCCTGGCTACTCTTTCAGATTACCAGGAGCAGAAGTAGTGAGCTATTTTTATTAGGAATTGTGGTCATTTGTTTAGCGGTTGCATGGTTTACCTCCAGCCTGGGGCTTTCTTTAGCAATAGGCGCCTTCTTGGCCGGGCTTATAATATCAGAATCAGAATACAGTCAGGAGGCGCTTAGCAAGATTTTGCCCTTCCGTGATATCTTTGCAAGCTTCTTTTTCGTTTCCATAGGGATGCTTCTAGACGTGAAGTTCCTCTTGCAGCATCCTTTCCTGATAATCCTAATAACCTTAGCGGTATTGGTTTTAAAGATTATCACTTCATCTTTGTCTGCAATCCTTGTTGGATTCCCGCTGCGTAGTGCGATTTTGGTGGGACTGGCACTTTGCCAGATAGGGGAATTTTCCTTTATTTTGTCAGAGTCGGGGGTTAATCACGGATTATTGAATGAAAATATGTACCAAATATTTCTGTCAGTAGCAATCCTCACTATGGCTGCAACTCCATTCATATTGATGAAAGGCTCAAATTTTTCGGAATTTGTATCCAGATTACCCCTGCCAAACTGGTTGAAATCAGGTCTTTATCCTGTAGTTATCACCAATGAAGTTATAAGCGAAGAAATATTAAAGGATCATCTAATTATCATCGGCTTTGGAGTAAATGGTAAAAATATAACGAGAGCTGCCAAAGCAGCTAATATCCCTTATGTAATAATTGAAATGAACCCTGAGACTGTTAGAGAAGAAAAGTTAAAGGGCGAGTTCATATTTTATGGTGATGCAACTCAAGAGGAGGTTCTTAAGCGCTCCCGAATTGCAAACGCAAGGGTGCTTGTAATTGCTATATCGGATGCTGCTGCGACTAGAAGAATAACGTCCATAGCCAATTATTTAAATCCGAAGTTGCATATTATTGCCCGTACGCGTTTTGTACGTGAAGTGAAACCACTATATGATCTGGGAGCTGATGAAGTAATACCTGAGGAATATGAAACATCTATCGAGATATTTGCGAGGGTATTGATGAAGTATTTAGTACCGCGGGATGAAATTGAGGAGTTTATAGCGGTGGTGAGGTCCGATGGATATGAGATGTTTAGAAATCTTTCCAAACAGTCTGCATTTTTATCTGATTTAAGACTTCATCTCTCAGACATGGAAATCAGTTCTTTAGAGGTTAATAGAAATTCCACCTTGATTGGCAAAACGCTGGCCCAAGTTGGTTTGAGGAACATTTACGGGGTAACAGTTCTTGCTATCCGAAGGAACACTCAATTGATACCAAACCCTGCTGGAGATGAAAGGTTCTCCCCCAAAGACCAAGTAATTATACTGGGTTCACCAGAAAAAATAGTTGATGTTGCCTCTTTGTTCCGTGGGGTCTAGACTGTAACTACCCTGCGTCATGGGTTAACGATATTTACTTACGATCTTGTGGAGGGATTAAATCCTGTTTTGAATTTTATATGATGTTAAAAAGAAGGCTCAATCAGTGAAAACCTTTTGATCAGGTTTTAAGAAAATGTTCTCAAATAGATCTCTTCTTATCTTGCGTGTCGTGGTTTTGGGAAATTCCTCGTGTAGTATTGCAAAATTGCTTATCCTTTTATAGGCCTCAAGATGGTGATTTATCTTCCTTATGTCCGCTTTGATGAGTTCCCATACATTTTCATCAGATACCGCTAGTCCAATAGCTCCCAACCTTTCACCGACTTCTTCAATGTTTGGATATATTAAAGCCTGTATTGTTTTATCATCGGGACTAAATACCAATGCTTCTTCAATGTAATATGATTTCGTCAGTTTTTCCTCAAGTTCTTCAGGGGATAAATTTTTTCCGCCTCGTGTTACTATCAAGAATTTTTTTCTGCCAGTTATGTAAAGATATCCTTCATCATCAAAAAATCCAACATCTCCTGTGTATAGCCATCCGTCTGGCATCAAGACTTCTTTTGTTGCATTTTCGTTATTGTAATAACCCTTCATTATATTGGGGCCCCGCACCACAATTTCACCATTTCCGTCTCTATCGCTATCTCTTATTTCGACCTCATCGCTTTCTATAATCATTCCGACACTTTCGTTTTTTGGCTTTGAAGGGGGATTAACACTTATAAGTGGAGATGCTTCAGATAATCCATAGCCCTGAACAATGGGAAATCCAAATTGTTCGAGTCCTCTTGAAACCCAGGTAGGAAGGGAGGCACCGCCACAGATTATCAATTTTAACTTTTCGAGTCCTAATTTTTTCTTTATCTTTTTACCAATAATTCTTTTAGGTAGGGCTCTCATGACAATTCCTTTAAACCCTGGTTGACCCGAAATTTCTTTATTTATTCTAAGATAGAGCTTTTCCAAAATCAGCGGAGCGTTTAACCATATCGTGGGAGAGGCTATATATAAATCTTCAAGCATTTCTCTTGGCTTTATACTTCTGGCATAAAACACACTTGATCCGTTATAGAAAGATCCCAAAAGCCCACATGTGCACTCGTAAGAATGGTGCATTGGGAGAACGGAGAAAGCCCTGTCATCGGGACTTAAGTCAAGAATTTTATACATGTCTTCTACATTTGACATGATGTTCTTGTGAGTCAGCATCACACCTTTTGGGTTACCGGTAGTTCCTGAAGTGAATAGTATTTCCGCGAGTTGCTGATCTGAAACACTCTCTCTTTCAACGCCCGAGGAATACCTCTTAAATATGTCGTCAAAGTTCTCCATTATAATCATGTGTTTCAAGCCTTTGAGTTCATGAAGTATTGGTCGGATACTGGTGAGAAAAGATTCAGATAAAAAAATCGCCCTTGCCGCCGAAAAGCCGAGGATGAACCTAAGGCTTTCCATGGATGCTCTTGAATCGAGTGGAACAGCTGTTGCACCAATCCAGGATACCGTGAAGTATGATATGCCCCATTCAGGCCTGTTCTCGCCCAGTATTGCAATATTGTCGCCCTTGCCGATCCCTGACTCCTTTAGGTATCTGCCAATACGTTTTACATATTCCAGTACCTCCCTATAACTGAACTTATGGATATTATTGTTTCTTGGTATTAAATATGCTGTTTTGTCTTTGTACCTATCTACACTTTTCTCGATCATTTCGGGGATTGTTTTGATTCCGTAAGGGTTTCTTACAGTGGGTATTTTTCTGATTGGCTTATTTAATTTGTTCATAATGAATGGCTAGGGTATATAAATCTAGCATTTTTTTAGAATAACTTCTGGAGATGGGTTTTTTAATAGATGATTTACAGATAGTTTATAAATAGTTGAAAACGTAGATTGAAATACCTCTCGGGCTGAGAAATTATTGGTTAAATATTATTCAAATGATCGTTTGAGAAAAAATCGTACAGTGTTTAGAATAAGGAAATGCATCTGTTTGCCCTTATAATGGCAGGTGGAGAAGGAAAAAGATTTTGGCCCCTGAGCAGGAAGGATAGGCCAAAGCAATTTCTTAATCTTATCGGTGGGAAATCACTCTTAAGACAAACAGTTGAGAGGATTCTGCCATTAATTCCTTATCAAAATATCTTTGTCGTGACCGTAGAACGTTATCTTGACGAAACTCGTAGGCATTTACCTGGATTACCTCTGCAGAACATAATTATCGAACCTGAAGGGAAGAATACTGCTCCCTGCATAGCGCTGGGTACTCTCAAGATAAAAAAGATTTCCCCCGATTCGACGATACTTGTGCTACCCGCTGATCATGCAATCGTTGATGATCAGAGTTTCAGAGATGTTATACAATACGGGCAACGCATAGCAAATATAATGCTTCCTTCCAGCGATTACCCGCTTGTGACCCTTGGCGTAAAGCCTAGGAAGGCTGAAACAGGATATGGATATATAAAGGAATCGACCGAATTGGTAAACTCGTCTGCGCATTATAATGCCAAGAGAATTTTGAAGTTTATTGAAAAGCCAGATTTAAAAACTGCTACAAATCTTGTAAATGAAGGTGGATATTATTGGAATAGCGGTATATTTATATGGAAAACTACAGCCATATTGAACGAATTCTCTGAGATCCTTCCCGAGTGGTATAAGTATTTTGATGGAATTTTAGATTCTTTTGAGAGCAGCTACGGTAACCTTGTGTTTGAGGAATTTTATAAGAACATCCAATCCGGCTCGATTGATAAGCTTATACTCGAAAGGTCGGAGAATGGCGTCGTAATACCTGTAGATTTTTCGTGGAGTGATGTTGGTACATGGCAGGCTCTGGATGAGTTTCTTAGATCAGATGAAGTGGAGAATATCAACATTGGAAATTGCATTTCACTGGATTCCACTTCTTGCCTTTTATTTGCGCAAAACAGACTGATTGCTGCGGTTGGGGTGAAAAATCTGGTCATAGTGGAAACTGATGATGCAATCTTAGTACTGGATAAGGATAAGGCTCAAGATGTTAAGGAGTTGGTAGAGAGATTAGATCTTGAAAAGGACTAAGTTATGAAAATTAATTGCAAATCCACGATGAGTTACCTAAAATATTATGTTAGGAATATGGTGCAGCTAGCAAGATAATTATGGAGTTTACCTGTATTTTATAAAATTATAGTATTGATCACAACCTTGCAAACTTAATCTCCTAAGCAAGCTTTCTGTAGAGGGCATCTGCAAAATTGAATCCTTTAAGTTAGTTATTGCTCCATCGTATTTGACTAAAGGCACGATGAAAAAAGGACTACTATTTATTGTCTCTGGACCGTCAGGCAGTGGAAAGACGACTCTATCGAAAAAGGTAATCCAGAAAATTAGTGATATAAGATTTGTGGTCTCCTATACTACGAGGGAACCCAGACTAGATGAAAGAGATGGAGTTGATTACAAATTCATATCTGATGATGGGTTTAATGGCTTAATAGTGGACAGAAGATTATCTGAATGGGCTATTGTGCATGGGCATCGCTACGGGACCCCTGTCGAGCCAATCGAGGAAGCCGCATCATCGGGTATCGATCTGATTTTAGACATAGATGTACAGGGGGCCCGAAATATTAGAGCTAAGTATAGTGAGGGTGTGTATATTTTTGTCTTACCATCGTCTCTTGATATTTTGAGAAAGAGGCTAATGGAGAGAAAATCTGAAGGAGTAATTGAAATAGATACTAGGCTCGAGGATGCTAAAAAAGAGATACAAGAAATCGAGGATTATGATTATATTATTGTAAATGACGTTTTGGCAGAGGCGTTAGAGAATCTTGCCGCTATAATACTTTCTGAGCGGTGCAGGAAGGAAAGAGTTCTAAGGGATTCAAGATTAGAATTCTACGAGAAAAGAAGTGATAAGATTAAATGATATAGTTGAAAAACTGAGTTCTTATCTATACCTGCCTGAAAAAGACAGGGAGTTTATCAAGAAGGCATATGTCTATTCTGCAAAGGTTCATGCCGGTCAAAAGAGGAGCTCAGGTGAACCATATCTGAGTCATCCACTTGAAGTGACTGGGATTATAGCGGATATGAAGCTTGATGTCTCATCTGTGGTAACGGGGCTGCTGCATGATACTGTTGAGGATACGCTTACTACTCTGAACGAAATAGAATCCTTATTTGGTAAAGATATCGCCTTTCTTGTGGACGGTGTTACAAAGATTAGCCAGCTTCCGTACACCTCTAAGATAGACGAACAGGCGGAGAGCTTCAGGAAATTGATACTGGCGACGGCAAAAGATATTCGAGTCGTACTTATCAAACTTGCTGACCGACTTCACAATATGCGCACTTTAGAGTACTTGGCGGATGATCGTCGGAAAAGGATAGCAAAAGAAACTTTTGAAATTTATGCTCCATTGGCCCACAGGTTTGGCATCTACTGGGTTAGAACCGAGCTCGAAGATCTATCATTCAAGTTTCTGAATACTGATGAGTTTGAACGGATTTCCAAACAAATCGAAGAGAAAAAGAAGGAGTGGGAGACATACGTTGATGAAGTTAAAAACATACTCAATGTCAAACTCGAAGAGTTTGGAATAAAGGCCGAGATTACCGGACGGTTTAAGCACATTTATGGGATTTTTAATAAAATGAGGGTGCAAAATATTGATTTAGAAAAGGTTTATGATGTAATAGCTTTCCGACTGATCACTGATTCGTTAAGGGAGTGTTATGAAGCATTGGGAGCGGTTCATTCCACGTGGAAACCCGTACCTGGCAGATTCAAGGATTTCATTGCCTTGCCTAAGGTAAATGGATATCAAGCTCTCCACACGACTGTTATCGGTCCCATTGGCGAAAGGATGGAGATACAGATCAGAACTCGCCGCATGCATCAGGTAGCTGAATATGGCGTCGCTGCACATTGGAAATACAAAGAAGGTAAGATCGAAAGCGACGAGAGTTATAACGTATATGGCACCCTGAGACAGCTATTGGAATGGAAAGACATCAAGGATCCAAACGAATTTCTGGAAGCCATAAAAGGGGAACTTATTTCTTATGGAGTCTATGCATTTACCCCAAAGGGGGATTTGAAAGAACTTCCGGTTGGAGCAACTCCTGTTGATTTTGCTTACTCTATTCATACAGAGATTGGTAACAAATGTACAAGGGCTGTCGTTAATGGGAAACTGGTACCCTTGGACTACAGATTAAAGAGCGGGGATACGGTTGAAATTATCACGTCCCCAGAAAAGCATCCAAACCGGGATTGGCTCAAGTTTGTCTCATCATCACGTGCAAAAAACAAAATTCGGTCATGGCTAAGAGGTGAGGAGACTAAACAGTCTCGAGTTGTCGGGAAATCAATTAGCGAAAGAAAATTCAAGCAGCATGGTCTCGACTTTCAAAAAATGCTGAAAAATGGAGAACTCAGTGACGCGCTCTCGCAACTCAAATTTAAGGAGGTCGAGGATTTCTTCCTTGCCGTTGGCTTTGGAAAAGTTTCCGTGGCTGATCTCCTTAAACGCTTGGATACAAAAGTTAAGTTGGAACATCCCCCCGACAAAGAATCCAGAATCGATAGAATAATTAAGACAATCACACGGTCTACAGACGGGGGTGTTTTAGTTAAGGGGTATGATGATGTTATGATAAAATTTGCTCTATGTTGTTCACCACTGCCTGGAGAGGAAATCCTTGGATATATAACTAGGGGTCGAGGTATTACCATTCATAAACATGACTGCTCGCAACTGCTTGACGTTGATCCATTAAGAAGGATAGAGGTTGAGTGGGATAAGAGCTACAAGGGATTTCGACCCGCAAAAATCTTGGTGACTTGCAGCGATCGTCCTGGCATGTTGTCTAATATCACAAACTCGATTTCCACCTCTGATATTAACATCTCAAGAGCCGAAATGCATTCAACCGATGTCGATAGCGCTATTGGGACGTTTGATATAGTTGTATCGGACCTCCATCAACTTGAGAGTGTCATGAAATCTATAAAGAAAGTTAAAGGCGTAATTTCGGTGGAGAGGATAGTTGGAGCCGATGAAGTTTGATGATGATTATATAATTTAGTTATGTTATCCACCTGAAAATCAACTTCAAGTTGAATTGCATAATCTGCTTAATATTGAAACCACTAATTTACCGATATATACTCAATGTCCTTAGATGATAAATATTTGGTCAAGAGAATACAGGGTTAGAAAAAAGGCGAGGCAAGTATATTCTGAAACAAAGAATCTATATGCGAAAAATAGGTCAAAGGTTCAACCTGAAATTGCTGGACTCATTAGGGAGAAGCTTGGCCAGACAGAGCTTGCGATCAGCAATGGCAATATGTCAGAGATTAAGTTAAAGACCGACGAGCTTGAGAGTATAAATAAGGAGCATCTATCAAAGTTTGTCAAGTCGAAATTAAGACAGAATGTTGAGGCGCTGCTATTTGCAGTTGTCCTGGCACTGGTTATCAGGACATTTATAGTACAGCCTTTTAAAATTCCCTCTGGTTCTATGATACCTACTCTCCTTGTTGGCGATCATCTGTTAGTGAGTAAATTCATATATGGGACAGAGATTCCTTTTTCGGATAAAGTAGTTTTACCCTTAAGGGAAATAAAACATGGCGACGTAATAGTTTTCAGGTATCCAAACAGTGAAAGTGATCCATCGAAGAATGGGATCCATTATATTAAGCGAGTGGTTGGCCTCCCTGGCGACAAGATTGATGTGGAAGGGAGGAACCTGATTATCGATGGAGAGGAAATGCCTCTTGACTACGTGGGTGATTACAATGACGAAAGGTTTGGAACAAAATATGACGAATATCAAGAAGATCTACTGGGTAAAAAACATATCGTGATATATGAAAAGGGACGTGAGTATACTCAAAGGGGTAATCTACCAGTGGTAGTGCCTCCGGGGCAGGTGTTTGTAATGGGCGACAATAGGGATAATAGTCAGGACAGCAGGTTCTGGGGATTCGTTCCTATTCATAACATCGAAGGTGAAGCTTTTATGACCCACTGGTCTTGGGATTTCGAGAGTAATAACTTTTTCAACAAGGTTAGATGGAATAGGATATTCTCCTTAATTAATTAAGCAAAGCATATATACTTCAATCGTGCTGGGGAATAAATAAAATGAATATTAAGCTCATATTCTGGCTCTTGGTGATCGTTGGTGTTCTGTACGTAGGATTCAAGGTAATTCCCATATACTATAGGGGTGTTATAGGCATAAGGGGGGTGTGTAAGGAAAATGCAGATATTTATCATAAATATGGATCTAAATTTATCGCAAACGCACTTGACGAAGGGCTCACGAGAGCAGGCATACCACCCGATAAGAGGAAATTCTCTATAACTAGCACAGACGAAGCCGTGATAGTTACGATAAATTATTATGATCACGCGGATTTCTTTGGTAGATATAGAAAGGATTTTGATTTCCGCTACACATGTGAAGGGGTGCTCAGAAGCGTTTACAATTAGTAATAGATAATGGCTAAAAAAGTTATTATGGATTCGGAGACAATTGCTCAAACTGTTTCCCGAATTACGGATGAAATAATTTCGACGAATCGCGATTCCGGAGAATTAGTTGTTGTTGGAATTAGGACCCGTGGGATCTATCTAGCCCAGAGATTAGCCGAGCAGCTCAAGAATATAACTGGTATAAAACCACCCTTAGGCACTCTTGATATAAGCCTTTACAGGGATGACCTGCAGATTAAACGTGAGTGGCCAGAGTTAAAGAAAACGGACATCCCTTTCACAATAGATCGAAAGACCGTTATCCTGGTCGATGATGTTATTTTCACCGGGCGAACTTCTAGGGCAGCAATTGAAGCCATCATGGATTTTGGTCGGCCTTCTTCCATTCAGCTTGCTGTCCTTGTCGATAGGGGTCACAGGGAATTGCCAATACAGGCGGATTACATAGGGAAAAAGATTGATACAAATAAGAATGAGAAAGTCAGGGTTTTACTCAATGAAACTGATGGGAAAGACGAAGTGCTAATAAATCAAGAGTAAAAGATGGTTTTTCACAGAAAGCACATTTTGGGACTGGAAGAACTCACGGCGGAAGAGATTGTCGTAATTCTCGATACAGCCGCTTCTATGAAAGAAGTTTCAGAGCGTGATGTTAAAAAGGTTCCCGCTCTTAAGGGTTTAACGGTCGTCAATCTTTTTTTTGAACCCAGTACCAGGACAAGGTCATCTTTTGAAATCGCTGAGAAAAGGCTCAGTGCTGATGTACTAAACTTTACACCCGATCAGAGTAGCGTTGTGAAAGGCGAAACCCTTCTCGATACTGCTAGAAACCTCGAAGCGATGGGAGCCGGCATAATTGTGATCAGGCACTCAATGTCCGGCGCACCATGGTTACTGGCAAGAGAGCTTAAATCGTCGATTATTAATGCCGGTGATGGTTCCCATGAGCACCCCAGTCAAGCATTGCTTGATTTATTCACTATTAAGGAGATAAGAGGAGATATAGGAGGGCTTCGGGTGGTAATAGTGGGTGATATCAGACACAGCAGGGTCGCTAGATCAGACATTTGGGGCTTTCTCAAGCTTGGAGCCGAGGTGAGAGTTGTTGGACCCCCAACGCTAATCCCAAGAGAGATTGAGGACATGGATGTAAAGGTATATTATAAGCTTGATGAAGCTCTGAAAGATGCAGATGTCGTAATTATGCTTCGTATTCAAAAAGAAAGACAGGAGTCGATGTTTTTTCCTTCTCTAAGGGAGTATTCAAAATTACACGGCCTTAGTCATGAGAAGTTGAGGCAGGCTAATGATAAAGTGATTGTGATGCATCCGGGACCTATAAACAGGGGGGTCGAATTATCTTCAGAAGTAGCTGACGATGTAAATTCGGTGATTTTAGATCAGGTGTCAAATGGAATTGCAGTTAGAATGGCTATGCTTTACCTTGTAGCTTCCGGAGGAAGAAAGGTATGAAGATGCTTTTAAGAGCGGGTCGCATCATAGATCCTTCCGAGAAGCTTGATATAGTTGGAAACATACTTATAGAAGACGGTAAGATAAAAGGTTACCCGTCAGACACCAAAACGATCGAAAAAGATAAAAGGGTTAAAATAATCGATGCTTCAGGAAAAATAGTCTCGCCTGGATTCATAGACCTCCATGTACATATGAGAGAGCCCGGATTTGAACATAAAGAAACTATTAGGACTGTTTGCGAAGCAGGAGCTGCAGGTGGATTTACTTCCCTTGTATGTATGCCCAACACAAATCCGGTTAATGATAACGCAACCGTAACTGAATACATTCTGCTCAAAGCCCGAAAGGAGGGAATAGTGAATGTATTCCCGATTGGAGCAATTACGAAGGGAGAGGCTGGGGAATCCCTGGCGCATATTGGAGAGATGTATGAGGCTGGTTGTGTCGGAATCTCGGATGATGGGTTTCCGGTTATGAACTCAAGAGTTATGAGACATGCGATGGAATATGTAATGGCATTTGACATTCCAGTCATTTCGCATGCGGAGGATTTAAACCTTTCTGGCGGGGGAGTCATGAATGAGGGGCATGTTTCGAATCGGCTTGGTCTTAGAGGAATACCGAATGCGTCTGAGGAAATAATGGTTGCCAGGGATATCATCCTAGCGGGGCTTACAGGAGCTCGCCTTCATATTGCTCATGTTTCCGCAGCTGGTTCAGTTCAGCTTATAAGAGATGCAAAAGCTAGAGGAATTAAAGTCACGGCGGAGGCTACACCACACCATTTTATGTTAACTGATGAAGCTATTTTTGATTATGATACAAATGCTAAGGTTAATCCTCCGATTAGAACCAAAGCGGATGTTGATGCGATAAGAGAAGGTTTAAGGGATTGTACGATAGATGTGATAGCGACTGATCATGCTCCTCATACCGAAGATGAGAAAAAGGTAGAGTTTGATCTTGCGCCTTTCGGTATTTCAGGACTTGAAACAGCTCTTTCCCTATCGTTAAAACTTGTCAAAGAAGATGTTTTGAGTCTACCTGAAGTGATTAAGAAGCTCACCATCAACCCGGCTCAAATAGTAAAGATTGGGCGAGGCACGTTAAAGGTCGGCTCAATAGCCGATGTTGTGATTTTCCACCCGGAGACTGTTTTTACGGTTGATAGAATGAAATTTCGTTCTAAAGGGAAAAACTCCCCTTTCCACGGATGGAGGCTATCTGGTCGTGTTGAATACACTATTGTTGGTGGAAGGATAGTATACGCATCCTAGTGTCTCTGGTTTTATTTCACAATTTTTATAACCACATTATATTTCCCACTTCAATTTTGTGTTAACTAGCAAATTGCCTGTAGTTTGCTACAGGGGTACTGATGTGATTGCGAGCACTTCGCTAGACGCGGTGTCAACTCCGCGAAACAATCTTCTCCATCGGGATTGTTTCGTCCTCTTTGACCGAGGTTATCCTTAGTCCTGCGTGTAATCCAAGTGTCGAAGGACTCAGGGTTCTTCGCACAATGACTGTGAGGACTATTTTTGAATTGAAGATACCCTGCAGCTTGCTGTGAGGGTTTTATTTTACAATTTATAAATTTCCAATAAATGCTATTTTTATGTGCTAAGGGGAGAAGTTGCTATTTTCGCAAACATTTTGACAATACTGATCCTCTAAGATCGAAGTAACTGGATTGCACGTGTAATATCTAGCTTCTAGAAATCTTTTCTGAAATGTTATGAATGAAGATGTAAATGAGACTACTGAATTTGGGTTAGAAAGAGATATATCTTTTCTTAACCGGGATTTCATTCTTATTACTATTGCCAGCTTCTTGTTCTTCTTCAATTTCCATTCCTTTATCCTTCTTCCAATTCGAATTCAGGAGCTTGGCGGTGGCGCATCTGTTATCGGTTTTATAATGGGAATAACATGGATAAGCACCATTATTTCTACTCCAGCTGTTGGCCTATTTGTTGATAGGTGGGGAAAAAAGTGGTTTGTAGCGACTGGAGGGTTAATGATGTCTCTCACAACTTTTCTTTTTGCTTATGTAAATCAATTAGATTTCTTGTTTCCACTTCTAAGGGTTATTCAAGGGGCTTCTTTTTCATTTTTTTTTATATCAGCGGGGACACTAACCGCTGAAGTTACACCGGTGGCAAGAAGGGCTCAAGCGATTGGTATCTTTGGAGTATTTACGATTATTAATTATGCACTTGCCCCATATATAGGGAGACTAATTCTTGAATATTATGATTTTAGGCTTTTATTTCTGTCTGTTTCTGGTTTTGGGCTTCTGTCTTTTTTAATTGCCATGCTATTAAAGGAGCCTGAAAGGACAAAGCAGAGCGAAAGAAAAGGCGATAGCTACTTAACTATACTTCTGAGAAAAGATATCTTGATTTCCGCTATCACGATCATGATAGCCGGTTCGGGATTTATCTCAACAATCACATTTTTACCGGTGTTTGCGAAAGGGGTCAAGATCGAATCATTTCATTATTTCTTTATAACATATACCATCGCTGTGATTTGTATGCGTCTTTTTGGAGGATGGATTCCTGATCAGTATGGAAGAAAGAAAACTTTAATGCCATCACTGTTATTTTTTTCGATAAGTATTTTTTGGTTGGGATTTACATCGAACGAGATTGATCTCATAGAGATAGGCGTCCTTTTCGGGCTAAGTCATGGGCTCCTATACCCCACGTTTTATGCCCTCGTTATTGATATAACACCATTAGATGACAGGGGTAAGGCATTTTCGATTTGCAGTGTGGCTTTTACGGCTGGGGGGATGGTAGGTTCTTTTGCTTATGGCTGGATAGCAGAATATTATGGATTTCGTGATATGTTTGAGATTATCGCTTTTGTATGCCTGTTTGGGTTTGTCCTTTTTAGCTTGCTTGGTAGGGGGAGTAATTAGCATTTATTTCTTACAAAAATCGTTTATTAATAATTTTCTATCATCAATTAAGAAGTCGAGAAACTGTATAATAGAATGGAGTATGATGTAAACTAGATATAGTGATTTTCAACAAACGAGGTGATAAGAATGACCCTTGGTAAGATGGATAGACGAAAGGCATTAGATGACGGATTACAGAGAGATATAACTGATATATCCAAGGAAGCCGGCCTTTTTTTACCTGTATTCATTACAAATAAGGTTTTGGATAGTTGGATAATGAATGAAGGGAATGATAGTAATATTTCAGAAGATGAAAAGAGAATAATCAAGGTAATCTTAAGTAAACTCGTTTACTCACTAAGGGTTCATAGACAAACCAGTAAATCAAATTTAATTTATTTTAATGCTTCAATTGAGAAAGATGGTAGAAATGATACTGCATTACTTTTATCTCTTTTAGGCCCCATTGATTCAGATGATCAAAGGCCCTGCATTACGATTATGCTTCCAGAGGAATACCCTGCCGGATCGAAAAAAGCTTAAAAATATCGATCGTTCCGCGTTATTGAAATTTATCTATAAAAAGTCTAAGTTACTAAGCCATTGAATAGAAGATTCTTTAAAGCGTCCCTGAAAGGTAGCATTAAAGCATAGGTATTATCTACTGATATATCTTATGGATCAGCACAGTCAATTGTATGAGAACGGAGAAAACACGTGAACAGGAGCAATGACCATAAATTGCCATTTCCATCTCCACCTATATGGAGTCTGCTCGGAATAGAAGTGGTTGAAATGAGAGACGGTTATTCGAAGCTCATTATGCCCTTTAGCGAGAAGCTAACTCAACCATACGGCATAGTTCACGGAGGTGCAGTATTTACTCTTGCAGATTCAGCAGCGGCTGTATCGATTGCTTCATTTGTCGAACCGAACAAGAAATTTGTGACCGTCGAGATGAAAATCAACTTTTTGGAACCGATTAAAGAGGGGATTATTGAAGCAAGAGCAGTTGTGCTCAGAAAAGGACGGATCGTGCCTGCGGAAGTCGATATCATTAATAATCAGGAGCTAGTTGCAAAAGCAATCGCAACGTATATTATACTTGACGAAAATAAGAGATTTTGACATACCTAAGCAATAATACTTTGCGGTCATATATCCATACCCTCTATGTATTTTCCCTAATAGGGTAGAACAAGTGCACGATATGATGGAGAATGAACTCATAGACCAGCGAAAGCACAAAATAGAAGAACTAAAGAGGATCGGCATTGACCCCTATGGTAATTATTTCAAACCCGTACACGGTGCTTCGATGATTCTTTCTTCATATGGAAACGTTTCAGATGATAAGTTAAAAACAATTGATACAGAATTTTCCATTGCGGGCAGGGTAATTGCAATAAGGGATTTTGGAAAGAGTATGTTCGTTCATATTTTAGACGGATCAGGAAAGATTCAAGCTTATATTAGAAAAGATATTGTAGGTGAAGAAAGTTTGAAATTTATCAGGAAATTTGTAGATATTGGAGATTTCGTCGGAATAGTAGGCAATCTATTCAAGACCAAAACGGGAGAGCTGACGCTAAACGTCAAAGAAATTAGGCTCATTACCAAAACAATGAATCCTCTTCCAGAAAAATGGCATGGGTTAAGAGATGTGGAGTTAAGATACAGAAAGCGCTATCTGGATTTGATCTCCAATTTAGATGTTAAGGATGTCTTTCTGAAAAGGACAAAGATAATCAAGGCTATCAGAACCTTTCTTGATCAAAAGGATTTTATCGAGGTGGAAACCCCGGTTCTTCATCCTATAGCGGGTGGCGCGGCTGCTCAACCATTCAAAACCTACCACAACGCGCTGGATATGGATCTTTTTTTGAGAATAGCTCCAGAGCTTTATTTAAAAAGGCTCGTTATAGGCGGATTTGATAGGGTTTATGAAATTGGAAGGACTTTCAGAAATGAAGGAATATCTACTCAGCATAATCCGGAGTTTACAATGCTAGAACTTTACCAAGCTTATGCTACTTACGAAGATTTGATGGATCTGATCGAAGAACTTATCTGTTTTGTTGCCAAAACCGTGATTAATACGAACCAGTTTGAATATCAAGGCGTGGAGATAGATTTGAGCCGTCCTTGGAAGAGGATTAGTATGATCGACTCATTAATAGACACCTACGGTGAAGATATATTGAAAAATGACGAATTCCTATTTTCTAAAGCAGATTCATTTAGAATAGAGTATAAAGGGGTCAGAGGCAAAGCTATAATTGAGTTATTTGAACATACTATAGGAAGAGACATAGTGGATCCCGCATTTGTTTACGGATTCCCAACCGATATATCTCCACTAGCTAGGAAAAATGATGAGAATCCTGAGATTACGGATAGGTTTGAGCTATTCGTGGCGGCTAGAGAGATTGCGAACGCATTCTCAGAACTCAACGACCCTGTAGATCAGAGGGAGAGGTTTACCAATCAGTTGGAAATAAAGGCAAGGGGTGGAGGTGAGTATCAAGAAATCGATGAAGACTTCATAGCTGCATTGGAATATGGTATGCCACCGACGGCTGGAGCAGGAATTGGAATTGATCGTTTAGTAATGCTTCTTACTGATTCACCCTCAATAAGGGACGTTATTTTTTTTCCACAACTTAGAACCTAATGAAATACGAATTTTTTATTGGACTTAGATATCTAAGGTCAAAAAGAAGGCAGGCATTCATATCCATAATCGGCCTTATCGCTATTCTGGGTGTTATTATTGGTGTCATGGCTCTTAATGTTGTGCTGGGTGTAATGAGTGGTTTTGAAGAGGAACTTAGGAATAAGATATTGGGTGTCAGTTCTCATCTCGTGATTTTGGATTATGATGGTCCGATAGAGGATTACAAAGAGATAAGGGGGCGGGTCTTGGATTTTCCTGGTGTTGTGGGGGCAAGCCCTTTCATTTATGGCCAAGGAATGATTGTCAGTGAAAACAATGTAATCGGGGCGGTGATAAGGGGTATTGATCCCAGCAGCGCGGGAACAGTAACAAACGTGGAAGAAGCTATTGGAAGGGGGGTAGTGGGTAGAGGGGAGAAAGTAAATAGCAATAAGCTCATGAATATTGGTAGTGAGCAATTGACGAGGCTAACAGGAGAAACAACTTCAGGAAAACCTCCTATAATTATTGGCAGAGAACTCGGATCTACCTTGGGTGTAACTGTCGGCGATATTGTTAGTGTCCTTTCTCCTTTGGGTAAGTATGGTCCCTTTGGTCCCCAGGCTAAGGTAAAAAAATTTGAGGTCATCGGTATTTTTGACTATGGTATGGTTGAGTATGACTCATCAATTGCCTACGTATCTCTTGAAGATGCGATGAACTTTTTTGATATGAAAGAAAAGGTATCGGGGATAGAAGTAAAGGTTAAGGATATATATAAGGCGAAGGGTATTGGGGAGAAACTCTCAGCAATCTTGGGGTTTCCTTACTTCATTAGAAATTGGGAGGAGGTAAACCGAAGCCTATTCAGGGCGCTTCGTTTGGAGCGATTGGCGATAGCTGTTTTTCTTGGATTCATTATTCTCGTTGCCGCACTTGATATCGTTAGTACCCTTACAATGGTAGTGATGGAGAAGGGCAAGGATATCGCAATTCTACGCGCTATGGGAGCAACACGAGGCAGTATCATGAAGATATTCATAATTGATGGGATGATTATTGGACTTATTGGGACTGTCTTGGGTACTCTAGCTGGTTTTGGCATATGTTACTTGCTTAAGACCAACGAATCTATTAAACAGCTCATTCCATTTGACCCGGAAGTCTATCCCATCTCGGAGTTCCCGGTTAAAATTGAACCTCTGTTCTTTTTAGTGGTGGCAATTAGCAGTTTAATCATATGTTTTATTGCTACCTTGTATCCATCTTATCAGGCGTCTTGTAAGGATCCTGTAGAAGCGTTGAGGTTTGAATGAGCTGCTTAATAGAGGCGAAGTGCATTTGGAAAGTTTTCAAGACAAAGGGGGATAAAGTTGAAGCACTTAAGGGGATTGACTTGGTGATAAACAGGGGCGACACTATCGGCGTAGTCGGGGTCTCAGGTTCGGGAAAGAGCACCCTATTGCATATACTAGGTACACTGGATCGCCCGACGGGAGGTGAATTGATTTATTGGAATACAAGCGGCGTGCCTGATAGCAATGGACACAACGAGCAACCACAGGAACTCAATATTTTTGAACACAGTGATGGTGAACTCGCAACCTTTAGGAATCGTGAGATTGGGTTTGTTTTTCAGTTTCATTATCTTCTTCCGGAGTTTAATGCGCTAGAGAACGTTATGATGCCTGCATTGATTCAAGGTATTGGGAGGAAGCAGGCAAAAGAGTTGTCTGAGTCAGTCCTCTTCAAAGTGGGTCTGCAAAACAGGTTATTTCACAGACCTGGGGAGTTGTCAGGGGGTGAACAACAACGAGTTGCAATAGCTAGGGCTGTTGTCTTAAAACCAAGGGTGATTTTTGCGGATGAACCGACAGGAAACCTGGATTTGGAAACAGGGATGTCGATTTTGGATCTATTTTTAAAGCTGAATGAAGAAGATGGTATTGTTCTGGTGTTGGTGACTCATAATCCTCAAGTGGCAAGTAGGTTGGGTAGAACTATCACACTATCTGATGGATTGGTCGTTGATGAGAAATAGTAAATCATACCTTAAGCGCACAATCATAACTGCGTTTTCTCTCTTAATTAGTCTGATTTTTCTTCCTGTTCTTGCAATAGGACAGGAAAATATCGTAAAGCTCGAAATTGAGGGAAATAGAAGAATTGAGACGAATATTATCAAAAACAATCTTTCTTCAAGGGAGGGGGAGCCTCTATCTCCGGACACGGTTAGGGAGGATATAAAAAATATCTATAAATTAGGATTTTTTGAAGACGTATCGGCGGAAGTCGAGCAAACTCCTGAAGGAGTCGTTCTGATCTATAGAGTCAAAGAAAAACCTGTTGTAGTAGATCTCAGAATTAGAGGAAATGAGGAGATAAAAAATGAAGAGATAATTGATGTAATAGATGTCAAAGAGGGTCGCATTATCGAGCTTAACAAGGTCAAGAAGAGTGTTGAGGCAATTGAGAAACTATATGCCGAGAAGGGTTATGTCGCGAGAAAGGTTACCTATAGCATTGAACCGAAGGGAGAAGGGACTGTAAGTGTTACCTTTGACATACAGGAAGGAAAACGAGCATATATCAAGGAGGTTAGTTATATAGGAAATGAAGCCCTTAAGACAAAGCAACTCAAAGAAGGCTTATACACAAAAACAAAAGGAATGTTTTCATTTATAACAAAAAGCGGTTTGTATAACCCGGAAGAAATTGATAATGACACACAAAGAATCAGGGCAAAATACTATAATAATGGATACCTCGATGTAAAGGTAAGCAAACCTGAGATTGAGTTCAGCGACCAAGAAGATGGCTATATAGTAACGTTTAGAATTGAAGAGGGTAAGCAGTACAAAATTAAGAATATTACTTTTAATGGAGATTTGGTTATTGCTCAGGAGGAACTGCTTTCACTCCTCAAGTTGAAAAGTGGAGAAATATTCCGGGGTGAACAGCTGGCCGATGACATCGAAAAACTCACGACGTTTTATGGCGATAAGGGATATGCGTTTGCCAATGTCGATCCTGGTGTCAAACAGAATAGGGAAGAACTCACGGTTGATTTGAATTTTCTAATTGAGAAGGGCCCGGAGGTATATATAAGAGATATAGATATTGTTGGTAACACTAGAACAAAGGATAAGGTTATAAGAAGGGAAATTCCCATTGAAGAAGAGCAATTGTATAGCACTTCCAAGGTAGATGCAATCAAACCGAGGGTTTCAAGGCTCGGTTTTTTTGATGAGAATGTGGAAGTTGCTACCAATCGTGTTACTGGAACCGATAATCAGGTCGATTTAAGTGTCAAGGTAAAGGAGAAACCTACCGGTTTTTTCAGTGTGGCTGGTGGATTTAGCTCGGTTGAGACTATCATATTCGCCGGTCAAGTTCAAGAGTCAAATATTTTTGGCACCGGGAAACGGGTATCTTTAAATGCCCAGATCGGTGGCGTAACACAGCTCTTTTTCATTAATTATACAGACCCCCACTTTCTCGACTCTAACTGGACTCTTGATGCAGTTGGCTTTAGATCGAAACAGGTATTTAGGGATTTTGACAGGGAGGCATGGGGTGGATCTTTAACCGTGGGCCGCAGATTATTTAGTCAGTTAAGCGGATCGTTAACTTATAGACTGGAGAGTCTCAAAATTAGTGATGTAGATAGAAATGCTTCATTCCTTATAACTGAAAATTCACAAACCGTCAGTAGCTTCGCGCTCGGTTTTGTATGGGATACGTTGAATAATGTACTGGATCCCACAAGAGGAAATATATCGAGGACAAGCATAGAGTATGCCGGGCCTTTTGGTGGAGATACAGATTTTATTAGATATCATATCTCGTCAAGACAATTCGTACCATTTTGGTATAATACGTACTTCTCCGTGTTTGGAACATATGGCATAATAGATTTTCAAAACATAGGGAATGAATTGGTTGTCGCTGAAAGGTATTACCTAGGAGGTCCTAATACACTCAGAGGCTTTGGTTTTAGGAGAGTTAGTCCACGCGTTCCTGTTCCAGATGGAGGTTTTGTTCTTATAGGTGGCGTGCAGCAATTATTGTTTCAGGTGGATTATATTTTTCCAATCCTTTCTCAGGTAGGCCTTAAGGGAGTTTTATTTTTTGATATAGGTAATGTATTTAATGATGGACAAGATCTTACGTTAAATCCTAGTGATCTAAGGAAGGATTGGGGGCTTGGTTTTAGGTGGAATTCACCTCTCGGCCCATTGAGGCTTGAAGTTGGGTTCCCGATAGGTACTCGACTTCCTGGAGAGAAATCATACGAGATTCAGTTTACAGTAGGTACATTATTTTAGTTAAGGAGGCAGTAAATGAGAATTTTAATTGTTGCTTTTTTGTTTACAGTTTTGACATCGGGATTATCGTATGCCCAATCAACTGCGAAAATTGCATATATTGATCTACAACGTGTGATTCTCGAATCTAAAGCTGGAAAGACGGCAAAGAGTGCTTTTGAACGAGAGTTTAATCAAAAAGCAACATTGATCGAACAAAAGAAAGTGGCTCTGGATCAAGAGAGGGAGAGTTTTTTGAAGCAATCTGCTGTTATGGATGAGGAAGCAAGGTTAAGAAAAGCCGATGAATTACAGAGAAAGGAGAAGGATCTCAATAGGACTCGTGACGATTATAGAGATGAACTTCAGAGGCGTGATCTCGATCTATCAAAGCAAATATTATCTCGGGTTGTGGAGATAATAAATAATATTGGGAATTCTGAGGGTTATGAGATCATTGTAGAAAAGAGTGAGGGTGGTATCTTGTGCTGCAAAGGTGCTGATATTACCGATAGAGTCATTAAGGCTTTTGATGCCAAGCAGTGAGAAAATTACTCAAGCGAATTACATTGCACGGTTTTTTTTGACATATGAGCATAAATAATAAATTTGTAAGGTGGAAGTATGATATACAATAAAGAGGAGATAAAAAATTTCATTCCACACCGGGATCCTTTTCTTTTTGTCGACAGTGTAATTGAGCTTGAGCCGGAGGTTAGGATCGTTGCATCAAAGCGTTTTGGCGATGAATTAGACTTTTTTAGGGGTCATTTTCCTGGGAATCCGATTGTACCAGGGGTTATCCTACTCGAAGCTCTCGCACAGGCTGGAGGGATCTTATTTGCTTCTTCCTATCCTGAAAAAATTAAAGAGAAGGGCAGATTTAATGTTTATCTCATGGGTGTTGAAAGCGTTAAATTCAGGAAACCTGTTTTACCTGGTGATAATGTAAAACTGGAAGTAAAACTTCTCAAAAATAGGTTACGGGGCCTGAAGTTTAGTGGCGAGGCGTTCGTAGGGAAGAATAAGGTCGCCGAGGCCCAGATCATTGCCGCAATCGTCTAGTCCATCAAGGCTTATACTAACCGTCTAATAAATTTGATAATTTCTCGTGCCATGTTAATTTAAATTCCTTTAAATAAATCCTTTTCTCCAGTAATATTTCAATTAAGAGGGATATGATTTCAATTGATGTATCAATTAAAAGCTGGCGTAGCTCAGTGGTAGAGCAGCTGATTTGTAATCAGCAGGTCGGGGGTTCAAATCCCTTCGCCAGCTCAAATGATATGATGCAAGATACAGGATGCACGATGCAGGATATTTCATGTACCGTTTATGGCGAATCGTGGATCGTGCATGGTGCATCTCTTTCAGCGGCGGGGAGGTGGCTGAGTGGACAAAGGCAGCAGACTGTAAATCTGCCGGCGCGAGCCTACGCAGGTTCGAATCCTGCCCTCCCCACCAAGTTTTTTATAATGACAAATTATTAGCCGCGAATAGACGCCTATGAACACGAATGAAATAAGTCGTATATACTATTCACGATACAGGATGCACGATGCAGGATACACGATTCACGATGCGGAATGGAGGATACAAGATTCATCGTGGATCATGAATCATGCATCATTTTACGGGTGTGCGGGAGTAGCTCAGTTGGCTAGAGCGTCAGCCTTCCAAGCTGAGGGTCGCGGGTTCGAGTCCCGTCTCCCGCTCAAAAATAGCGGTGCCCACGTAGCTCAGTCGGCAGAGCACATCCTTGGTAAGGATGAGGTCAGCGGTTCAAGTCCGCTCGTGGGCTCCAAAATGTTTAATGGAAAGAAAGCACCAAATCTCAAATTACAAATTCCAAATGATATGGACTGGCACTACTGTTTGGTATTTTAGAATTGAGGAATTGAAATTTATTTGTAATTTGGTACTTGGTGCTTGGAATTTGAGTTGATTAATTTGGGAGGTAAAGAGAATGTCGAAGGCGAGATTTGAGAGGGGTAAGCCGCACTTAAACATAGGTACGGTAGGGCATGTGGATCATGGTAAGACGACGTTGACGGCGGCGATAACGAAGGTATTGGAGAAGCAGGGCAGGGCGAAGTATGTGTC
>DASWID010000019.1 GCA_036397855.1 Thermodesulfobacteriota bacterium
TAAATTTTCATAACTCCTTACTGTCCTACTCACAGTCGAATAATGAACCCCAAAATACTTACCTATCTCCTTCATTGTATAACGTCCATATAAATATGCTTGTGCCATAGCCTCTTTTTTATCCTTGCTCATTTCATAATATCTTTCTATTGTCAATTTAACCGGCCTTCTCTGCTCTATTGGTATTTCCGATAAATCCTCTTCATCACCAATCAAATCTTGTATACGTTTTATATATTGTTCGGTGCCTAAATATATTTGCTTCCTAACATAATTCCATACACTAGGTGATTCTAATCCCTGCTGTACAAAGTCTATAAAATTCAAAATAGCTTCTTTCCTTGAACTACCAAACTGTCCAAGTATCAAGTCCACCTCCACCCACTCAGCACGTATCTCTTCACCAACCGTAGCCCTAAAACTACTCCACTTCCAATCCCCTACGCTCCTGACTACCCTCGCCCTAACCGGGTTAAGCACTACGTATCGACACAACTCTAGTAAATAGCTTTCCTTATCAACTAATACCGCCTTATAACGACCTTGGAAAACATGTCCCACTCGGCTGTGTCGACGGTTAAAACTCTGTGTGTATACCCCGTTCAATTGTCGCATGCCTGCGGAAAGATTGGGCTCAGGAGTCTCTATTACTAAATGGTAATGGTTAGTCATCAGACAATAGGTATGACATTTCCATTGCATCCTCTTACATACTGAACGAAAAATGTTAAGCCACAAGTATCTATCGTCTTCATCAAGATATATATTTTCTCTGCCATCACGACGAGAAGTTATGTGGTATATAGCACCTGGGAATTCAATTCTTAAAGGACGCGCCATTTGTACAATTATTATAGCTCAATAATGAATAATGTGGTATTGCAAGACCTAACCCCATATTTACCATATTTATTCTCTTCCTTAGACTTCACTCGCTCCATACATTGTTAACAGCACTTTGATATGCACGGAACTTAGATGAAATTAACTTAGCCTCAGAACACTCATCGTATTTAAAGGTTTTCATGTTTTCAACTCTGATTAGATGCTTAAAATCGTCCCACATAGTGGTATTTGTTGTGTCAAAGGAGTAGCCTTCTTTAACCTGACAAATAGTTAGAGAGTAGTCATCGGTTGTTTTAGGTATAACAACTATGTCAGCTGGTTGCATTCCCAGCATCCTCGCTAAAATATCATACCTCAAGGATGATTTTTCATATGTTTCATCCCATATATTTCTGAAACTATTTATCCAATTTTCTTTTTCTACCAACTTTGCAGATTTATTCAGGAGTTCTAAACCCGAATGACCCCATCCTTGCCTAAGAAAACCTTTATTTAGTAATTCAACCACTACCCAGGAATGGGCATCATCATAGTTTATTCTGAATACAAAGTATCTTCGATCCATTTTATTCTACTCCCACCTTTCTTTAGCCTACAATAATGCAGATAATATCTCAAAAAGGTATTTAGAGCACCCTCATTGTCCCCACAATCCCTTACCATTTTCCCTAGCTTCCTCTCTAAACTACAGGATACAGGATGAGAAATGCAGGATGCAAGATGCAAGATACAGGATGCGTGGTACAAGATTCAAGATGCAGGATACAGGATGCAGAATTCAGGATGCAGGATACAGGATACAGTAGGTGGAACTCCTCCTAATTAGTTTTTCACGCTGAAGCTCGGTGAACTTGAACTTCACGTTTGAGGCGTTCTGTTAATTGATCCTCTGCCATATCAAGGTCGTAATCCATTTGTAAGCCAAGCCAGAATTGGGGAGACATATCAAAATATTTAGCCAATCGTAAAGCTGTATCTGCCGTTATTCTTCGCTTGCCATGAACTATCTCATTAATTCGACGCGCAGGAACTCTGATGTCAAGCGCCAACCGATTTTGGCTAATTCCCATAGGCTGTAAGAACTCTTCAAGCAGAATTTCACCGGGATGTATAGGTGCGATCTTTTTTGAACTCATAATTAAAACCTCCTAATGATAATCAAGTATTTCTACGTTATATGCATCACCTTCTTGCCATTCAAAGCATATTCTCCATTTATCGTTAATACGGATGCTATATTGACCTTCTCTATCACCATGTAATGCTTCTAATCGGTTTCCAGGTGGAACAAGTAAATCCCGCAGAGTCTTCGCTCTATTTAGCATCCGAAGCTTTCGCAATGCTATCCGTTGAATACCACGTGGGAACATTCTGGAAAATGTGCGTTTGAATATCTTTTCCGTTTCTTTGCATTTAAACGACCTTATCACTTATAAAGTATATAACGCAACGCGTTAAACGGCAAACACAAAAAGGTTACACCTCGGCAGATGGTTTGAAAAATAAAAGATTATTCAACTTTTAATCTCAATCCTTTTGGCACGAAAACATGTTCAGATAAATCAAACAATCCTTGCACCAAAAGTGCCAAAACAGCGGCGGGGATTGCACCTTCGAGGATAAGGGGAATGTTATCAAGCCGTATTCCAGTTAGTATTGGCTGGCCATAACCACCCGCCCCGATCAGGGCGCCTAGAGTTGCCGTCCCAACATTTATTACCGCAGAGGTTTTGATGCCACCTATTATGGATCTTGATGCCATGGGTAATTCTATAAGTCTCAGCGTCGCAAAATAGGATAAACCAAGCGCCTCGGCTGATTCTCGGATATTGGATGGAATATCATGTAGGCCTGTATAAGTGTTACGAACAATGGGAAGCAGGCTGTAGAGAAATAGTGCAACAATTGCGGGTGTTGCACCGATTCCGAGGAGTGGAATCATAAAGACAAGCAAAGCCAGGGACGGAATCGTTTGAATTATTCCGACGATGCCCAGAATCGCTTGACCTAGCCTCTCGTTTCGGTGAGCCCAAATCCCCAGCGGTATCGATATCAAAATTGCGGCCGAAAGGGAGACTGCAACGAGAAAAAGATGCTGGAGCGTGTTATGCCCAAGTCGATTTAAAAACGAGTCCGTTATTGGAGGCGTATTTATGTCTAAACTCTTCTTCAAAAACTTCGCCGCTACAGCAGCCTCCGGCTCTCCGTTTATCTTTACCAGTGCATTCATTTTAATCATATCCTCTTCAGAGATTTTGCCCTGAAGGCCCAATATCTCCCTGAGTGCCTCGGGAGCTCGTTCCTTTAGTCCGGAACGGTAAAGTAGGACTGCGTTATAGTTCGTGAAGTGGTTGAGATCGTCCTTTAACCTTCTCAAATTATAATATTCGATCTCTGCATCAGTCGAATACAGATCAACTACATCAATACCACCACTTTCAACTCCCTTGTAGGCAAGGTCGTGGTCCAATCCCCTAACATTCTTCTGTGGCAGGTTATATGCACGTCGTAGACTT
>DASWID010000020.1 GCA_036397855.1 Thermodesulfobacteriota bacterium
GGCATTCTCTCTTCGAGCGCATTCCAGTATCTCGACACCGGGGATTCCTTTTGAAACCATTCCCTCGAAGCCAATTCCCTTGGCCTCTAATGTTTTAGCTAAAGACGAAAGCTCTGACTTTAGGTTCTCCTCTACCTTCACCGTCCAATCGTGAAATTCGCTTTGGAATAGTAGCTTCTCGGGCTTAGGTATTACGTGGATACCGATTATATCTGAACCAAAATTCTCCGCGAAGAGAACAGCATACTTCAGGGCCTCTTCAGACACCTTTGAACCATCGGTTGCCCATAAAACCCTTTTAATTTCTAACAAGATTCTTCCTCTATATAATTACTTTCCGAATAGATAGCCTATCTTAAAATTAAATCTTGAGAGTAGAAAGATCAAGAGTGGTTGATTATCAAAATTACAAAATATAAATAAACGGTATTTTTTAATACATACACCTAGAATAGATTATGAATATGGGGTAATTGTTAATACCGCACAAGGCGCTTCCTGTATGACCTTTTGAGTGACACTACCAATAAACTCGTCTCTAAACTTTCCACCCCCATAGGTCATCATTACTATTAGATCAATATCTCTGGATTCCACAAATTTAACAATACCACTCCATGCATTCTTTGAAGCCTCTACTGAAACGTCTATATTCTCACCGATTTTTACCTTGCCAATGTTTTCCTTGAGTTCTCTGAAGCAGAATCCCTTCATCTGTTCTACGATCTCGGGTGGGAACATCTGTTCCCCTGTCTCAACGACATTAAGTATGTAAATACGTGCTCCAAACAACTTTGATAACTCAATCGCATACTTGAAATCTCTATATAGACCACGTGACTGATCTGTAGGGACCAATATTCTCTTCATTCCCGATCTTCCTGAATCCTCCCTAGCAGTTAAAACCGGAATATTCGACCTCCTCAGCACCTTGAGCGCCGTTCCACCTAAAATAGATTTCTCAGTCGCCCTTCCCTTTCCCAATGCGATCAAGTTAACCTTCTTTTCAGTTGCAACTCTCAATATTTCCTTATACGGAATTCCATTCACAAGTTCTTTCTTGAAGCTTAGTCCCTTTTCACTGAAATCCTTTTCAATACCCTCAAGCCTTTTCTTCTCCTTTTCTTTTACAGATCCCTCCATCCATTTAACAAATCTGTTCTTCTCTTCTATAGGGAAACCTTCTATCACACCATAGTAGTCAGGCACTACTGAAAGTCCTATTACACCAGCTTTATATTTAAGTGCTAAAATTTCCACATACTTAAGAGCTTCAGATGCGTCTTTTGAACCATCGGTGGCCCAGAGTATTTTATGAATCAATTAGGAATGATCCTCCCTTCTCGTTTACGTTAATTCAGGTTTAATTTGATTATTATATATATTTTTGAACTCTTCCTCTAACGTAAAAATTCTCTAGATTTAATTTTTAAGATAGTTTCTTCTTTTCTAACTCTTCTTTGCGCTCTTCACGATCTTCTCAGCTTCGAGCCAGTCATCCAGTTCACAACCATGTTCTCTCCCTCTCTTTTCATAAAGTTCGTAAGCCTTCTTCCCTATCATTTCTTGAAGTGCTTCACTACCTAGCGTAGCTCTTCTCCTCGGGCGTTTTGGGTTTGCCTCTTTGGCCATTATTATCACCTCCGTTTGATTAAAATCAATACTATAATCCCGCAACGCTTACAATTTTTGTAGCCTGTGCGATTATAATAATCCAAATGAATCAGGAGGCTCTTCTTCGAAGTCCCACCATTTTAAGCCTTTACTTCACATCGACCGTAATCTCTTTAGGCTTAGACTCTGGAGACTTTGGAAGATGTATTTCCAGTATGCCATTTTTAAAATTGGCTTTCACTTTGTCAGACTGTACTTTCTCGGGAAGAGTAATTGTTCTTGCGAAGCTGCCATAGGATATTTCAGAGTAATAGTAATCTTCATCCTTTTCTTCCTTTTCCTTCTTTGTCTCCCCCTTGATTGTAAGCGTGTTATCCGTTAGAGAGATATTTATATCATCCTTTTCAACTCCTGGAACCTCGGCTTTTACAACTATCTCATTCTTCTTATCAATCATATCTACCGCCGGCGAGATCCCTTCTAATTCTCTAAACCTTCTCCACATTGGAAGTCTTCTTCTAAACCCTGGTAATAACGGATCTTCAAAAAATTCCTCAAACAATCTCTCCATCTCTCTCGATGGTGCCCATTTCATCAGAGCCATGATAACTACCTCCCGTTTTTTGTATTTACACTATTGACCTAATTGCAATTCCCATGCCACATTCGGAATTGATCGTAATCGTCATTGAATAATTAGTAGTAAATCGCGGAGGGTTCGAACCCCATGTAATATGTATGAAAACCATACATTCTACATATTATTTATGGAACACATTAAATATAACACTTATACAATGAAGACCTTATCTTAATATAATCTTTAGAAAGTCAAGGTTTAATTGTCAAACTATCATTAATAAACATGGACGATCGAAGAGATACCATCCACTTCAAAGCTTGTACCCAATTTCTCTCAACAATGTTCTTCTATTACCAATATCCTCTTCTGTTTCAATTCCCTTAGATTTAAAACCATCGATAACCCCAAGAATCCCCCTGCCATATACTGATTCCGCGATAATTACGTCAACTGGATTTTGTGTTGCACAGAATATTGTGCAAACCTCCGGCACATTTTTTATCGAGTTCAACACATTGAGTGGGTAGGAAGTTCTCTGGAATATAATAAAACAGTGCCCAACCGAAAGGTTTAGGGCGTTATCCTTGGCTAACTCTATGAGCTCAGAATCAGTACCACTGTATCTAACCAGGCAAGGCCCCGAAGCCTCGCAGAATGCAATCCCGAACTTTATTCCAGGTACCGCATTTACCATCGCTTCATGAAGATCCTCTACGGTTTTAATAAAGTGGCTTTGACCGAGAATGACATTGATATCCTCTGGCTTCTGAATTTTTAAGCTTATAAGCTCCATTTGCACTCTCCTTAAAAATTTTCTCTTTTTAGATTATCACAACAACTATTATTTATTAATTTAAGTATGAAAATCGCGTTTTTTGACATATTTCGGACAATCTGACAATAATGTCAACTTTTCAAATTAAAAGCCACAAGAAAATAGGATAGTTGTATATGGTACGTAATTTGCAAATTCAGGACATAAAGAAATGGAGATGTATCCAAAAAGGATTATTCTAAGAGATGATACCGAAGTGGTGATAAGGCCTCCTGAAAACACCGATGGGGAAGGTCTATTCGAATTTTTCTCCAATATCCCTAACTCCGATCTCTTAATTTACAAAGATGACCTTTCAGAGCTGGAAAACAAGGAAAATTGGTTTATGAGCGATATATACGGCAAAGTTTTTAAGTTAGTCACACTTAGGGGCAATGAGATAATCGCGACCGGCACTCTTCACAAAGAGGGCCTTTTTTGGCTCAACGCAGCTGAGATAAAGCTAGTCGTAGATCCACGAAATCGGGGGAAAGGAATTGGTTCTAAGTTGTTTAACCACCTGTTATTCGAGGTCTTTCAAATGAGAATGCGGAAGGTTATTGTGCGATTCACCCCCGATAACATAAGTTTCATAAGAATAATTGGGCATTACGGCTTTAAACCCGAGACGGTTCTCAGGTGCTACATAATAGATGAAAATACTAATGAGAAAAAAGACCTTATAATAGCATCATTCAACCTAGAGGAATGGGCAAACAGATTTGAATTCTACAATATAATTTTGGGTGGGAAATAACTGATTACCACTGATTGCATAGTTTATAAAGCTCCTTTTATACAAATCATCGATGCTGGGCATTTTAGTTCGCTATCAAATTCTCCCGAGGCTAATAACAGTAGCTTTTTGGGGAGAAATTTGTGGCTTTTAATCGATATTATATATAGTCCTTCGTAAGAGAATATAACATTATTACTCTAAAACATTTAAAATGATATTAAATGAATCAACTCAAAGAACTAATAACAATCAAATAGAACCTACTTACCCCTAGAGGGACTCCGTTATGGAAGATACATATAAGACTAAGAAAGAGCTCTTGAGAGAATTAGCAGAAATGGAGAAGAGAATTGCTGATCAGATAGATTCAGAAAATCTTATTAAGAAAACGGACGAACCGACAATTAACCTCGGTCGAATTCTTGAAGAATCACTCAACGAGATTTACATCTTCCATGCCGATACTCTGCGCTTCCTTAAAGTGAACAAAGGGGCACGGATAAACCTTGGTTATTCGATGGATGAACTGTGTCACCTTACACCCATTGACATCAATACTGAGTTTACACACGAATCCTTTACTAAACTTATTGCGCCTCTACGAACTAAGAAGAAAGAAAAGATAGAATTTCTCGCTGTTCACAGGCGGAAGGACGGATCGCTGTATCCTGTAGAAGTCCATCTTCAAACCTCGGTCTTCGACGGAACACAAGCTTTCGTTGCAATTGTACTTGACATCACCGAACGAAAACAAGCAGAGGAAAGATTCAGGCTAGTAGTAGAATCTTCCCCAAGCTCTATAGTGATGGTTGATCAAGAGGGAAAGATAAGACTCGTAAACTCTCAGGCGGAAACATCTTTTGGCTATAATCGTGCTGAGCTGATAGGACAGAGTGTCGAGATTTTAGTACCGGAGCGTTTTCGTAATAAACATATTGAATATCGTAAAAGATTCCTACTTAGTCCAACAGCCAGGCCTATGGGTGAAGGACGCAACCTCTATGCACTTAGAAAGGATGGGGCAGAATTCCCAGTAGAGATTGGGCTTAGCATTATCCATTCAAACGAGGGAACAATGATCTTAAGCTCCGCGATTGACATATCAAAGCGTAAACTTGCAGAAGAGGAATTAAGGAGGGAAAGGGAAAAGGCACAGAAATATCTTGATGTGGCAGAAGTAATGCTTGTTTCAATTAATGAAAATGAAGAAATAACGATGATAAATAAGAATGGATGCAGGCTATTAGGATATGATGAAAAAGAAATCGTAGGTAAGAATTGGTTTGACAACTTCATACCGGTATCAGCCAGAGAGGATACCAGGACAGTTTTTAGAAAATTATTAAAACGAGAGTTTGGAGTATTCGAATTCCACGAAAACAAAATCTTGAATAAAGCCGGAGAAGAGAGACTAATAGCCTGGCATAACTCTCCTTTAAAAGACGACCTGGGCAGAATAGTCGGGACCCTTAGCTCAGGAGTAGATATAACAGAGCAAAAAATGTCAGAGCAAATTCTCAGAGATAGTGAAGAGAAGTTAAAATCCATTATGGATAACACGACAGACGCTGTCTTGGTTTATGATGAACGAGGAAATATAGTTATCCTGAATAGAGAAGCATCTAGATTGTTTTGTGATGAAGAAAGGAATCAGCTAACAAAAGTCTGGGAAATAATTCCGCCCGAAAACATTAATAAATTCGATGAAATACTTAAGAGTGTAAAACAGGGAAACAGATTATTGGATTACGAGATGGAAAAGGTACTAAATAACGGCGAAAGAATCGCAGTAAGTGTCGCTTTATCCTACATGCAATCAGACGGTGGTATGTTTTTTGAAACAATACGAGATATAAGGGAAAGAGTAGAATTGAGACACAAAATCATTGAACTCGAAAAAACCCAATTTGTCGGGAAGATGGCAGAAGGAGTTGCACACCACATGGGAACACCTCTTGCATCCATGCTACTTAGGGTGCAAATGCTAAAAGAAGACATACCAAGCCTAGAGAAATATAGAAGCATAATGGAAAAGCTTGAGTCAATTGAAAGACAGATATTTTATGGACAGAAGATCATGCAGAGACTGCTCAAATTTGCAAACAAACCCGAAAATGAGAAACGTCCCGAGAAAATCTCATCAATCATTGAAGAAGCATTTGAGATAGTAAAACCTCTTTGTAAGAAAACTGGAATAAAACTTGAGTTATCAGTTGAAGATGATCTATGGCTTCTCGCTGACGTCGATTTAATCCAGTTAGTTTTTTCAGACATGTTAATGAATTCGATAGACGCTATGCCCGAGGGAGGAAAGATCTCTCTAAAGGTCACAAACGATATGCGAGAGAATTTCATTGAAATAATAATCACCGACACAGGCGGAGGAATCCCAAAGGATATTCTCCCCCTCATTTTCGAACCATTTTTTAGTACTAAACCGTCAGGCAAGGGAACTGGGCTCGGACTATCTGTAGCGAAAAGAATTCTTCATGACCACGGCGGTGAAATAAGTATTGAAAGCACTGAGGGTAAGGGGACCAGTGTTCACATAAAAATCCCGCCTATTCCAAGGAGATTATAAATTGAGCAACTTCAGAGTCCTGGTAGTTGATGATGACGAAGAATTGGTGAGTGCCGTTAAAGAACTACTAGAAAGAAAAAAATATGAGGTAATCACCGCATACTCTGGAAATGACGCAATAGAAAAGGCTTCAACTATATCAGAATTAAATGTCGCCCTATTAGACCTTGTCATGCCAATGATGGACGGTTTAACATTACTCGATAAGCTAAAGGTTATTCATCCCGACTTATCGGTAATAATCATCACAGGACATGGCACAGTTCCAACCGCTGTAGAAGCGATAAAGCATGGTGCTTTGGACTTCATAACCAAACCCTATGACAAAGACGTCCTTCTGAACAAGCTCGAGGCAATCAAAAGGACATATGAACTGGAGAAACGGGTAACTGAGCTCAAGCAGATTGTATCGGAAAAGTACGGATTCGAGGAGATAGTAAGTGGATCTAGGATAATGAAAAGGGTATTTGAAAGGGCGTCCGCAGCCGCACGCAGCGATGCTCCAGTATTTATAGTTGGAGAGACAGGCACGGGTAAGGAGCTTCTAGCCAAGGCAATACACTTAAAGAGCGAAAGAAAAGATCATCGCTTTATACCAGTAAACTGCGCTGCTATACCTAAGGAGCTCATGGAATCAGAATTATTCGGATACAAGAAAGGATCCTTTACTGGAGCGATGAAGGATCACGATGGACTTTTTTTAGCTGCAAATCAAGGGACTATTTTCCTTGATGAGATCGGAGAAATGCCAAAGGACCTTCAAGTAAAGCTCCTTCGGGTTCTCGAGGAAGGTAAGGTAAGACCATTGGGCCAGACAACCGAAGTTTCATTCGACACGAGAGTCATATCAGCAAGCAATCGCGCTATGGAGGATTTGAAGACCAATGCGTTGAGAGAAGACCTCTTTTTCAGGCTCGCCGTGATAGTTATGGAGCTCCCCCCGCTAAGAGATAGAAGAGAAGATATCCCATTACTGATTGAGCACTTCATAAAGAAATTTAATCAGAAATATTCGAGGAATATCAGAGGTGTTTCCGAAGGTACCTTATCCTCGATTTTCCAGTATGATTTTCCCGGAAATATAAGAGAGTTAGAAAACCTTTTCGAAGGGATAATAGCCGTATCTCCTCCAGAAAAGGAGATGATTACCGAGAAAGATTTAAAAGCTCATCTCGTTTGGAAGGAGACAAAGGCTTCAGAGCATACTCTGCTTTCACTGGAAAAGCTTGAGAAATTTGCCCTTGAGCAGGCAATGCGTCAAACGCAGGGCAATAAATCAAAGGCCGCAGAGATTCTAGGCATCTCGCGAGATACACTATACAGGAAACTAAAACATTTCAGTATCGAGTAGTATCTCAGATCCGATCTCAAATGTAAGTAATAATTGTTTAAGATGACCGTTGGAATAAATGTCATTTAATCTTATCGATATTTGCACTTTTGTTTGCTTTCGACTACCGCGTTTTTGGCACGCATACACAGATTGCCAATTTCTAATGCTCGAACCCGTTCTCTATTATCACTATTATCACTGAAATCCCGAACCTTCTAGTACCTTAGACTAAGGGGTCTCAAAACAACAGTTTTTGATTTAGACTGCCGATAAAAATCTGTAAGATTTTCATACACCTGACAATGTTTGAATCTTGAATATATCAAAACAATTCGAACTTTGCTGGCACTCATATTGCTAATTATATTCCTTGAACGAGATATTCTAATGCGCGTAAAAGATTTCATGACTCAAAACCCTTTAACTGTTTCCCCGCTGGACAACATTCAAAACACCTTCCAGGTTTTGATTAATAATGGTATTCACCAGGTTCCGGTAGTTAGTAACGGTGACCTAGTGGGAATAGTCACCGATAGAGACCTAAGAATGGCACTCGCCGAGGATATAATGGACGCAAAGGTTAACATTGGTACTGTGATGAGCAAAAACCCTGTGAGTGTTACAGATGATTTAAAAATAGTCGAAGCAGCGAAAATAATTCGCAAAAGAAGATTTAACGCCCTTCCTGTCATCAATAAAAAAGGCGAGCTGGTTGGCATAGTGACAGTTAGGGACATCCTAGACGGCTTAATTAACCTGTTTGAAATTTCAAAATAGATTGAGGAAACTTAAGAATAGGAGACAATATTGCTCCAACACTAAAACTAACGGAGAACTAAGAAATGAACATCGAAAGAATACTATTCCCGACAGATTTCTCAGAATACTCTGAAAACGCAAGGGATTACACTATCTATCTAGGTCAAAAACTAGACGCGGTCATATACATTCTTCATGCGATAGAGCCATTGGAATACCCTGAGCTAGACGAAGAAGTAAAAATATTTTTTGAAGAAGTGGAAATGCAGATGGAGAAAAAAATTGATAAGGAAAAGGAGTACTTTTTGAAAACTGGCCTTAAAGTGGAGACAGACACAGTCATAGGTCCCAGATGGCGTGTCATAAATACATTTGCTAAAGAGAAAAATATCGACCTGATAATCATGGGATCTCATGGCCTAAAAACGAAAAAAGACGAAATTGCATTAGGTACCACAAGTCATAAGGTGATTTTCACCGCACCCTGTCCGGTCTTAATAGTTAGGCAGGAACATGGAAGAGTCGACATAAATATTCCGGCTTAGAATAGTTAAAGACAGGCAAATACAATAAAATTAATTTAAAACCTTGAATTATTTCTGAGCCTTAGAACCCTTTCACTTTAGTCATACCGAGTATCGCCAATAGCTTTATTAGACATAAGGTCCTCTAAAAACTTGTACTAAATCCAAAGCTTATTGGTTAATCCTTTTAGATAAACAATAGAGCTCTTTCCCGGCACCATTCTTGCACTTTAGGGCCTGTGGCGCATAGTAGATGAAACTATCAAAAAGTTTGAGTAAAAAGGAGGTCTTGTTGGCATAGCTACAGATAAAAGCAAAAATACCTTCTATCGCTATCTTATGGGTTGTGATTTTGAAAAGTTGACAAAAAAACTCAGAGAAAGTGAATCGGGCGTTCACATTAAGCATCTTCCGGGTGCTAAAAACTATTCCTGACAATTTCCTCAGAATATACAGGATCAAAGCTATCGATCTGATTAAAAACTCAAGAGGGAGTAATTAATATCAAACGTGAAAGAAGCTTCGTATTACGAAAGATTAGATGATAACAAAGTGCTTTGCAGGCTTTGTAGTCATTTTTGTGAGATAAGAGAAGGTAAGAGAGGTGTATGCGGAGTACGAATAAATCATGGTGGGAAATTATATACACTTGTGTATGAGAGGGTGATAACACGCAACTTAGACCCGATCGAGAAAAAGCCCCTTTTTCACTTTTATCCTGGCTCAAGAGCTTACTCAATAGCAACAGTTGGCTGCAATTTTCGGTGCTTCTATTGTCAAAATTTTGAGATTTCACAATATCCAAAGGGTATTCACTGGCATGAAAAAGTAATAGAAAGTGAGGAGCCAGAACCTATCTGCCCAATGCTTGAGGAGACAATCCCCGGTGAAAAAGTGACACCTAAGCAAATCGTTGAATCGGCCATATCTTCTGGCTGTGAAACAATAGCATACACTTATACTGAGCCAACAATCTTTTATGAGTTAGCCTTTGATACCGCAAAACTTGCCGTTCAAAAGGGTCTTAAGAATGTATTCGTCACCAATGGTTACATAACAAATGAGGCACTAACCGGCATCAAGCCTTATCTGCATGCAGCTAACATAGACCTGAAGGGTTTCAACGAGAGGTTTTATAAGAAGATATGCGGAGCAAACCTGCAACCTGTTCTGGACGCCATAAAAACCTATAAGGGCCTTGGAATTTGGATCGAGGTTACTACGCTCATAATTCCTAACCATAATGATTCAGATGAGGAATTAAGACAAGTAGCAGAATTCATCAAGGGTGTTGGAGTGGAAATTCCATGGCACGTAAGTCAATTTTATCCGGCTTATAAACTTATTGACCAACCAATAACACCAATCAGTACATTACGTAAAGCAAGAGACATCGGTTTATCTGCAGGGCTTCGATACGTCTATGAAGGAAATGTGCCGGGAGAGGGTGGTGAAAACACCTATTGTTATAATTGTAAAGAAGTCCTTATTGAAAGATACGGCTTCTCTATACTTAAAAACCATATTAAAAACTCTCAATGCCCTTACTGTGGCACCTGCATAGATGGAGTTGGGCTCAAATAAAGAGTCATAGTCGCAAGTTTAAAAGCTAAAATCTTAAATTTTGGGCGACCATAAGTTCAGCGCTTTAGGCTAGAGTCTTTTTTAATGATTAAATGTTGGTCATTATGATTGCCATATAAATTGATTAACCGCTCTCAATTACCAAATCTATAAGCCAAGCCATTTTTAAAAAAAGGGTATGCCTTAATCCAAGATTAGATTGACAGATGTCCTAGATTCTGACGTCAAGATTCTTATAACTCTCAGTTTCGATTCATGAAATTCTTAAATACTTCAGCTTATTATGAATAGGAAATTCTTTGGTACGTGCCTTGCAACGGTATTCAATATTAAAATGTAGAAAAGAATTTTAGCAGAATTCAAATAGCAAGGAGGTATGTCTAATGAGTCTTAGAAATCTATGTCGTAGAGAGGTAGTTTGTGTAAATCTCGGAACATCGGTTAAGAAAGCGGCGCAACTCATGGAAGAGAAAAATATAGGAAGTTTGATTGTCGTTGAGAAAGAATCAGTTAAGCCAATTGGTTTAGTAACGGATAGAGATATTCTTTTGAGGGTGGTAAATAGAGGCCTAAATCCCGAAAACGTTCCAGTTGAAGAGGCGATGACGAAGAATATCGTTACTTTAGATGAGAGAATGGGTCTGTTTGAAGCACTCGAGCAGACTAGGGAAAGCGGTATGAGAAGATTCCCAGTTGTAGATATCAATGGTCATTTACAAGGCATAATCACGCTTGATGATATTATTTATCTTCTTGGTAAAGAGATGGGCGACGTGGCCAGCATAATTGAGAAAGAGGGACCCAGATTATAAATTCAGAGGCTACTTAAGAAGCACCCAAAACGCTAGTAAAATCGGCAATCGTGGGAAGCGATTCTGCCTCTTGACCCCCTTTTCTCGATTATCGTATCTAATTAATTTTACTTCCTTTTTCAACGCTTGAAACGACGCTGTTCAATAAGAAAAAAGGGTTGTTGTAAATCATACGAGAGGTGCTCGGAATTAAAAAGAAAAACGCTCTTCTGGAGATAAAAAATCTCACTTGCGAAGTAGGAAATAAGCGAATTCTCGACAACATCAACATCACTTTCGATGTTCAAGAAGTCCATGCGCTTCTGGGCACAAATGGAACTGGAAAAAGCACATTAGCTTACAATATAATCGGGTGTGAAGGATACATACCTAAATCAGGTGAGATATTATTTGAGGGAAGGATTATCAATAAACTCAAGACCCACGAAAGAGCGAAACTTGGAATCACGATGGCATGGCAAGAACCTGTAAGATTTGAAGGAATTTCGGTAAGAGATTATTTAACAATCGGAAATAAAGAAATAGACCCACGTTATTATCTCGAACTTGTGGGCCTGCACCCAGAATTTTATATAGATAGAATGGTCGATAAAACACTCAGCGGTGGTGAAAGAAAAAGAATTGAGCTCATTTCGATTCTTACGCTAAATCCAAAATTTGCCATACTCGATGAACCCGACTCTGGTATAGATATGCTTTCAATCCAGGACATCGTAAACGTCATCGATGCTTTTCGGGGCAAAATGACATCTGTACTCTTAATCACACACAGGGAGGAGATAGCGAGAATAGCAGATGCAGCGTCATTACTATGCGGAGGTCATATTGTTTGTTCTGGAGAACCCGAAAGGGTGACGGAATATTATAAATCGAGAAGATGCATAGTTTGTGATGGGGAGTTATGTGTGTATGCTTGAACTTCAAAAATTATTAAACGCCTACGGAGAGTCCGGAGGGGACAAGGGAATTCTTACCGATAAGAATATTCCATGTATTTTTGCAAGTAGACACAGTGTATTGAGTATGAGAAAAATAGAAGGTCTTGATGTTCAAGCAAAGGAAACTCCTAGCGGTGTAATTGCAAATATCAGGGTTATCGAAGGCTCCAAGATAAAGAGCCCTATTTATCTTTGTTTTGGAGTGCTTAATAAAAAGGGAGAACAGGAAATCAAAATGGACGTGAAACTTGAGAAGAATGCTTCTGCCTCATTTATTGCCCATTGTCTATTTCCAAATGCTGAGAGGGTAAAGCATACTATGGATGGGAGAATAGAAATTGGAGAAGGTGCAGAAATGAAATACTCAGAAAATCATTATCATGGACCCCTTGGGGGTACTGAGGTTATACCAAAGGCAATCATAAAGGTTAGAAAGGGAGGCAAATATTTCGCAGATTTTAATCTAATTACAGGAAAGGTGGGAAGACTTAATATTGATTACTCAGTTGAGGTCGGTGAAAACGCAGTAGCTGAGTTAATCGCAAGGGTTTTCGGTCATGGCAATGACGTCATAAAAATCAATGAAAAGGTTTTACTTGCGGGTGAGAATTCGCGTGGACTTATAAAAACAAGGGTTGCAATTGAGGATCAGGCAATATCAGAGGTTATAAATATTACAGAGGGTAGTGCTAAAGGTGCTAGGGGTCATATGGACTGTATGGAGATAGTAAAAGACAAAGCTATAGCAAAGGCAATACCAATCGTGAATGTATCACATCCTCTCGCAAAGGTAACACATGAAGCCGCAATCGGAAGTATCGATAAAAAACAACTCGAAACCTTGATGGCTCACGGACTTACACCCGAACAAGCCGTAGATGTGGTCGTAAAGGGTGTACTAAAGTGATTTATAGCTTCCACCTGCTTATTTCCATACTACCGAGGACCTTGTCACAAGTTATTCTCAGTAATGGCATAAAATTTGCCGTATGACATTTTATTACCTTTAAACGGGATTGGAAAAAAGATGGACAAATTAGAATTCTTCAAAAGATTTCGGCAATATGCAAATATAAGCACAAGGGAAGAGAGTGAAGCACTCTGTAAAGTAGTTTTTAGTCTACTCAGCTCGAGACTGACAGAGAATGAGAGCAGAGACTTAAGGGCCCAGCTCCCTTCGGAATTAAAGGAGATGTGGAAAGTAGAAGAGGGAAAAGGGGTTACAAAATTTCACAAGCGCGAATTTTTAGAAATGATAATGCATGACGGTAACTTAAACGAATTAGAAATGGCGGAGAAAGCAGCAAGAGGTGTTTTTAAAGTTCTTAAAGAACAAATCACCAAGGGCGAAGCAGAAGATGTTGCCGCACAGTTACCCAAGGATCTAAAAGAAATGTGGATTTCAAGCTGATTCTACATGTTCTCTGATAATCATCTCAATAAAAAATATTATCTCATTCTTTTCGTCTTGAGCGATTATTCGAGTAGATAGAAGAGAACAGCTAATTCTCTTATATAAATATTGATAACGATTTTCTATAGACCAACTCGACGTTCATTTGCTTCAGGATTTGCTGTTACTTGGATAATAATGGTAATAGTTGACACAAAATTTAAACCGCAATAATAAGAAAAGCTTCTTATTTAAACTTGAATCATGTATGAAGAAATAGAAGAAACAGAAGGTGCGAGAAAAAATTTAACTAAGCTACTTCCTGTTCCTACCACCTCTTTAGAGCACTATTTAGCAGAAATCTCAAATTATGCTATCCTCGGCCGGAAAGAAGAATACAACCTAGCTATGAAATATAAAAAAGACGGAGACTTAGAGGCGGCAAGAAAACTGATTACTCATAATTTGAGATTTGTGATCAAGATTTCTAATGAATACAAGGACTACGGTATGAACATCATGGATTTAATACAAGAAGGAAACATCGGGCTAATGAAGGCCGTGCAGAGATTTGATCCAACAAGGGGTTACCGTCTTATTTCCTATGCAGTATGGTGGATAAGGGCATACATTCAAAATTACATTATTAGAACCTATAGCCTTATAAAACTCGGAACTACAGAAGCGCAGAGAAAATTATTCTATAAACTCCGCTCAACAAAGCTCAAGATGGGTATTACTGATGAAAAACCCACATATAAGGAATACAAGGCTGTCGCTAAGAAACTTAAGGTGCCAGTCGAATCTGTGATAGAAATGGACCAGAGAATTATCGGTAAGGAACTGTCACTTAACGCATTGGTAAGCAGGACTGGAGAGAAGGCTACATACATGGAATTTATTGAGGATCAGGCTGCAAGCCAAGAAGAGCTAATCTCGAGTATTGAAGAACAGGAAAAGGTTAAAAAGAATTTAAAGATTGCGGTTAAATCATTGAATGAGAGGGAGCAGTATATAGTTAAAAATAGACTTTTGAAACTTAAACCCCTGACACTTGAGGTACTTTCTAAGGAACTCAAGATCTCAAAAGAGAGGGTAAGACAAATTGAAAAAATAGCCTTGAGAAAGATGAGGAACTTCCTTGAAACCAAGGGCATAACAAGTGCACTTTAAAACGGGAAAGATAAAACTATCAAATTCAGGAGGAATTAAAAATGAAACTAAACACTAGAGCATTCGCGCTCACATGTGGGATAATATGGGGACTTGGACTTTTCGTTCTTACATGGTGGATGATCGCATTTGGAGGAGCAACTGGAGAGAAAACGATGATCGGGAAAATATACATCGGGTACAACATCAGTGCAGCAGGCAGTTTAATAGGGCTCATATGGGGATTCGTAGATGCACTCATCGGAGGTGCGATATTCGCTTGGTTGTATAATTTAATTGCTGCAGGGAATTCAAGAGCATAATAGGGGAATTTGTAATCATTTCATTGCAAAAACTATGTAGGGTGCATTCCCCGGACGCACCAAAAATAAATCCGCATATTTCACTAACACGCATTTAATTGCCCGTTCCTGAAACGGCTACATTTTATGAATCTGTGATAAATTTGGCGATCTTAAGGTCGGCCCGACGTTTAAGAGTTTTTTCACATAGCGGAGGACTTCAGTCCTCCACTTCCGAAATCTCGTAAGCCGTTTCAATTATTGGCGGATTAATCCTATAAGTTCTCTCGCGTTTTCAATCGCATATCCATGAAAATCATTATTGAAATATGTATAAATATCAAAGCCCTTGGAATTCCATATCTTTATCTTATCAGCCAGATCTCCTAATTCTTCAGAATTATATTTCGAGCTAAAAAGCTTTTCAGAGCCGTGCATCCTGATATATATAAGATCGGCCGTAACCACCTCCGCCTTCGGATATCTGGGGGAATCCGCTATCACCCATGCAACATTATATTTTCTTAGCATCCTGTAGAGCTCGTCATCACACCAGTTCTCATGCCGGAACTCAAAGGCGAATCTTAGATCTTCATTCGCTATTTGCTGTAAAAATTCTTCTAATCTTTTAACATTTTCATTGGTAGCTCTAAAACTTGGGGGGAGCTGGAAGAGGATCGGACCCAATTTTTCCTTCAGATTCAATGTATTTTCCAAGAATCTATCCCATGCTGATTTCACATCTTTTAAACGCCTAACGTGGGTAATGAAACGGCTGGCCTTTACTGCAAACACAAAATTATCCGGTGTTTGGTTGTACCAGTTTTCATAGGTTGTTGATTTAGGTAAATGATAAAACGAATAGTTTATCTCGGTGGTCTTAAAATGATTAGAGAAATATCTAAGTCGATCCTTTGGTCGAAGATCCTCCGGATAGAAAATACGATTCCAGTGGCTATAGACCCAACCCGAAGTCCCTATGTATATTTCGCCTTTAGTCTTCTCAGACATAGCCCTAATTTATATGCCAGGGTCGGCAACTAAGGAAATTTACAAGAGTCCAATTCGATCCTGAAGCGAAGTCGAGACACTGACAAAGTTAACTGGCATCATATTCGCCCAAAAACCATTTCTCAGATCAAGCAATAAATAAACGTTAAGTAATTAATTACACATTACAAAACCCTAACAGCGGTCTTATTCCTAATTTTCGATTAAATCAAATTATTTTTATGTCATGTGAAAGCAATTTGGCATGTATTTTGCACAGTAGAATAATGGTCATTGTTAAAGAAGTTGATCGCTCTTTATATATTATGCACCAAATGTTTACCAGTGAATAAATTAACATGGAGGCTATAAAATATGATGACAAAATCGAAATCGGATGAAGGCTATAGATCAAATAGACGCATGGAGTGGTATTTTGATGAGGTATTGAACGAGGATCCTCATGATGAAGCCTCCGATGACAAAAAGGTAAAGTTAAGAGGTAAACTCGCTCCTCACATGGAATTCTTTTTTGATGAAATCACAGAGAATGTAACAGTTCGATGCCCTATTACTGGAAGGAATGCCAATGTGGAGGCGACAAGGAGTGCTTTTAGACACGATTCTCCCTTTGTTGACGTGACATACTGTTCTATTTTTGGTTGTGCACCAAGCTGTGATAAGAAATGTCTAAAAAGAATTAATCATATGAGACATTTTAGTTAATTATGGGAATATATCTTATAGCTGAAGTCCTTCACAGATTTCGTCCCGGCATGAATAAATGATATCGTAAAGCCCTCCATAATCATTGTCCTATTTTCATACATCGGACGTCGCTTCTATTATGGTCCCGCGTTTTTTGGTATCGAAATTACCGTGACGTTACTAGGAGATTAAAAAAACTCATATGGCATTTAAATTGCAAAATCAGACATAGAAAGATGATTGAAAGAAGCTTCGAAACTTTAGATGGAAATCATGCCGTAGCCTCCGTTGCATACCGATTGAACGAGGTTATTGCCATCTATCCCATTACACCGGCTTCCCCAATGGGTGAATGGTCAGACTCTTGGTCATCGGAAGGGAAGCCAAATATTTGGGGCACTGTTCCCCTGGTAGTAGAGATGCAAAGCGAAGCTGGCGCCGCAGGTGCGGTTCACGGCGCTTTGCAGACCGGCTCACTCTCGACTACCTTTACTGCTTCCCAGGGACTTTTGCTTATGATTCCCAACATGTATAAGATTGCTGGTGAACTAAATTCTACAGTATTCCACGTTGCTACTCGTTCGGTGGCGGGGCATGCTCTTTCTATTTTTTGCGATCATAGCGATGTCATGGCCACTCGCCAGACTGGTTTCGCCCAATTGTGTTCATCTTCGGTGCAGGAGGCAATGGATTTTGCGTTAATCGCTCAAGCTGCAACACTAGATTCCCGAATCCCTTTTATTCACTTCTTCGATGGATTTCGAACCTCTCATGAAATCTCGAAACTGGAACTGCTATCGGATGACGATCTACGCTCAATTATTCATGAAGAACTTATTATTAAACATAGAGAGCGTGCCTTATCCCCTGACCATCCTGTGATTCGTGGAACTGCTGAAAACCCAGACATATTCTTTCAATCACGTGAAAGGGCTAACACATACTATATTAACTGCCCGGATATTACTCAAGAGGTGATGGAAAATTTTTCTAAACTCATCGGTCGCTCGTATAAGCTCTTTGAATACCATGGAGCGCCAGATGCAGAGAGTGTAATAGTCCTTATGGGATCTGGGGCAGAAGTAGTACGTGAAACTGTGGATTATATCAATGGGATAGGAGGTAGGGTAGGGCTAGTTAAGGTACGTTTATATCGTCCGTTTGACAAGAAGCGCTTCATAGAATCTCTCCCCTCTACTACAGCAACATTAGCTATTCTCGATAGAACGAAAGAGCCCGGAAGTGCCGGAGAGCCTTTGTATTTGGATTCAGTTGCTGCAATTCATGAGGGTTTAGTCAATGGTTGGGGAAACCTAAAAAACCTCCCTAAGGTAATTGGCGGTCGTTATGGGTTATCTTCAAAGGAATTTACACCCGCAATGGTGAAGTCGATTTTTGAGCATACTCTTTCCGAAAGACCCAAAAACCATTTTACAGTTGGTATACGAGATGACTTAACTCATACCAATATTGATTACAGTCCGGAATTCTCTGTAGAACCCGATGATGTTTATCGTGCCCTGTTTTATGGCCTCGGCTCAGATGGGACAGTGGGCGCAAATAAAAACTCAATAAAAATCATTGGAAGACACACGGATTATTACATACAAGGATACTTCGTTTATGATTCGAGAAAAGCTGGTGCTGTCACCGTATCACACCTTCGCTTTGGTCCACGTCCTATTCATTCAGCTTACCTAATTGAAAAAGCAAATTTTGTGGGCTGTCATCAACACATGTTCTTGGAACGCTACGAAATTTTAAAACATGCAGTTCCAGGGGGGGTATTTCTCCTCAACACCTTTTATGGTCCTGATGAAATATGGGACAAGCTTCCTCGTTCTATTCAAAGTGAAATTTTTGAAAAAAAACTCAAGTTTTACATAATCGATGCATACAAAGTAGCTAAAAAAAGTGGTCTTGGAAAACGCATAAACACAGTCATGCAAGTTTGCTTCTTCAACATTTCAAAGATTATCCCTGAAGAAAAAGCTCAGGAGGAAATTCGAAGATCAATATGCGATTCATATGGAAAGCAAGGTGCCGAAATAGTTAATATGAACCTTAGAGCAGTTGATAACACCCTAGAAAATCTATTTGAAGTAACGGTGCCGGATATCGTCGATAGCGTGATTGAAATACCACCACCAGTTTCGGAAAACGCCCCTCAATTTGTTAGAGAAGTCCTCGGCAAAATGATCACAGGCAATGGAGACGATCTTCCAGTAAGTGCTCTACCCCCAGACGGGACGTTCCCAACCGGAACCGCAAAATGGGAGAAGCGAAACCTTGCGACCGAAATCCCTGTATGGGAGCCAGAAATATGCATTCAATGCGGCAAATGCTCTGTTGTATGCCCTCATGCGGTTATTCGTATAAAGGCCTATGATCCCAAACACCTCGAGGATGCCCCTAACACGTTTAAATCAACCATAGCAAGAGACGAAGTGTGGAGGGGGATTAACTATACAATACAAGTAGCTCCTGAGGATTGTACAGGATGTGGAATATGCGTGGATATATGTCCTGCGAAAAGCAAGACTGAAACCAGAATTAAAGCACTCAATATGCATCCTCAACCACCCTTACGCGAAGATGAAAGAAAAAACTGGGATTTCTTTTTATCGATTCCAGAAGCAGATAGACTCGTCCTACACAACACAAGTCTCCGCCAGCAACAGGTTCAACAGCCCTTATTTGAATTCTCTAGTGCCTGTCCAGGTTGTGGAGAGACACCTTACATAAAATTAATTAGCCAGCTATTCGGGGATCGGCTGCTTGTAGCAAATAGTACCGGTTGTTCTTCCATTTACGGAGGGAATCTCCCGACCACTCCATGGGCTCAAGACAATGAGGGAAGAGGACCGGCTTGGTCCAATTCACTGTTTGAGGATAATGCTGAATTTGGACTGGGATTCCGACTCTCTATTGAGAAGCAAATGGAATTTGCTTCTGAGCTTTTGAAGAAGCTGTCCCCATATATCGGGGAAAATCTCGTATATTCAATCCTCAATGCTGAGCAAAAGAACGAAGCAGAAATTTACGAACAACGGAAAAGAGTCTTCACTTTAAAGAAAAAACTCAAAGACATCGAAACTAGCGAAGCACGTTGTCTCCTGAGTACGGCAGATATGTTGGTAAAAAAGAGCGTTTGGATCATTGGCGGAGACGGCTGGGCCTATGATATTGGTTTCGGTGGCGTTGACCATGTACTTGCAAGCGGAAAGGACGTTAATATACTGGTTCTTGATACCGAAGTCTACTCCAATACCGGAGGACAGATGTCGAAGGCAACTCCTCGAGGGGCGGTAGCAAAGTTTGCCACCGCAGGGAAACCCGCTCCTAAAAAGGACCTCGGTTTAATAGCCATGACATATGGGAATGTTTACGTAGCAAGTGTTGCTATGGGTGCAAGAGACGAACACACATTGAGGGCATTCATCGAGGCAGAAGCTTATGAAGGTCCATCTCTTATTATCGCGTACAGCCACTGCATTGCCCATGGAATTAATATGACGAGGGCAATGCGAAATCAAAAGGCAGCTGTTGATTCAGGTCAGTGGCTGCTATATAGATTTAATCCTGAGCGTGCAAAACAGGGTGAAAATCCCCTACATTTAGACTCTACTGAACCTAAGATAAAGGTCCAAGATTATCTCTACATGGAAAATCGATTCAAAATGCTACTGAAGACTCGACCAGCCGATGCAAAACGCTTGTTCAAGGACGTGCAGAATGACGTAAACTCGCGCTGGAAACTTTATGAATATCTAGCCGCAAGAGAACCTTTGACCAAAAGGGAAAATTAACAACGATGATTACTATCAAGCATTAACAGGAGACATAAACGATAGAAAACTGCCTTAGGCGTGAGGAGGTAAGACAATGGATTTGAGCACAAACTATTTAGGAATGACACTTCGCACACCCTTAGTACCATCAGCATCCCCACTATCTGAGGAGATTGACAACATCAAGCGTATGGAAGATGCAGGTGCATCGGCCATAGTGCTTCATTCTTTATTCGAAGAACAGCTACGGTTGGAACGCTATGAGCTACATCACCACTTAACCTATTCAACCGAGAGCTTCGCCGAGGCACTTACCTTTTTTCCAGAGCCAGCTGAGTTCCACGTTGGACCAGAGGTTTACTTGGATCATGTCCAGAAAGCAAAAACGACAGTTGACATTCCAATAATAGCCAGCCTCAACGGAGTTTCGGTCGAAGGATTGAAGGACTATGCGAAAGAAATAGAGAACGCTGGTGCAGATGCATTAGAGCTTAACCTGTACTATATTCCAACCAGCATGGATCTGACTTCCGAACAGGTTGAGAATACATATATAAACATCGTCAAGTCAGTAAAATCCGAGATTAACATTCCGATAGCTCTGAAACTGAGTCCATTCTTCACCAATATGGCTTATATGGCAAAGCACTTTGCACAGGCTGGAGCTGACTCGTTAGTACTATTTAATCGTTTTTATCAGCCAGACATTGAACTCGACACGTTAGAGGTGCGCCCAAATATTATTCTGAGTACACCGCAAGCTCTACGGCTTCCTCTAACATGGATTGCGATTCTCTACGGTCATGTGAATGCGGACTTGGCCGCAACAAGCGGCATACATACAGCACAGGATGTGTTAAAAATGCTTATGGTCGGTGCAAATGTCACTATGCTTTGTTCAGTACTTTTACGCCATGGAATTGAACAAATCAAAATAATCGAGCAAGGTATGCGTGATTGGATGGAAGAGCATGAATACGAATCAGTAAAACAGATGCAAGGTAGCATGAGTCAGATTAATTGTGAAGATCCCTCTGCTTTCGAAAGATCGCAATACATGCGGGGACTTCTAACCTTTGTACCGACCGTTTAGAAGAATGTAAGTTATACTGGAATGAATTTTGCTGTCAGGTGTAAATGGTGACTCGTTACAGACAAAGCTCAATTTTCAGGGAGGATATAAAATGCAATTCTTAATAAATCAAGTTCACGAACCTCAAGATTGTCCCAAGGACCTTGGCGGGTTTAGAAAAACTCTCATAAATGAGGATGTCCAAGGTCTCGAGCTAAAGAATGTTTATATCGAGCACGGTTCCCATACGATTATTTATATTATTGAGACGGATAATTATGATAATATAGTGAAGTTCCTAGAGCCTGGAATGTTAAAATCAACAGTATCGATAACGCCGGTTTCTTCCTTAGCCGTACGCGAAATCTTGAAGAAATAACTCTGCGCGTGGGATCTGGAACCGTAATCAATTTGTTGAACCAAGAATCCTGTAGCAAGCGACAGGGAATTCGCAAGTTAAACCTGAACCTATTACCTATAAAGCAAAAATATATTACGGATCAAACAGCGTCTGGGTAAAGTTCTCTTAAATTTATGAGTGTGAAACTAATCGAAGCAAGAACTCTTCTCTTTAACTAAGACCACTCTCGCTTTTTGGTCTCAAATTATATTTTTAACATCGCAAGAACTTCCCAACCTTAATAAGAAGATTTAAATTCAAACAAATTCCACAATTAATTTTAGTATATATCTTTTTATGCTAGTCTTAATTGCAAATAATAATTAGGTAGCATATGGATAGTGAAATTCTAAATGTCAGGAACCTGAATGTAACACTTAACGGTGAAGAAATACTCAAAGATCTCAGCTTCAAGGTTAACAGGGGAGAAGTCTTAGTAATATTGGGACCCAATGGCGCCGGTAAAACAACGCTTTTTAAGACTATTCTGGGTCTCTTACCTTACACTGGAGAAGTTGAGTGGAAGACCAAGAGAATTAGCTATATACCACCTCAAGAATTGCTTCATAGAAATGACCTTCCTCCACTGATTTTAGAAGACTTCTTTAAGTTCAAGAAGGTTGATTATGGACAAATCACGCAAACACTAAACCTAGTAGGCCTGGAACCATCGATCCTAAAAAAGGGCTTCGGCGCATTATCAACGGGAGAATTTCAAAGGATGCTAATTGCATGGGGTTTAGTTGACTACCCTGAGGTACTTCTATTAGACGAACCCGCTTATGGAATTGATTTGGGTGGACAGGAAACTATATATTCGCTTCTACATGTATTTTGGAAGGAGCACAATTTGACTATTTTACTAATTACACACGATTTAAATATAGTTTGGGAGCAAGCCAATAGCGTATTATGTCTTAACAAGAGCTACTTTTGTTACGGCAAGCCCCAAGAGGTGATAACCCCACAACAATTGGAAAAGCTCTACGGCACAGGGATTGAATTTTATAAACACTCACACGTAGGCAACTAGAATGCAATTATTCTTAGCTTTGATTATTGGGATATTTATTTGCGGTGTAGCAGGGTATCTGGGTTCCCTGATGATTACTAAGAGAATGTCGTTGGTGGGAGATGCCCTAGGCCACTTAGCGCTACCGGGTATTGCATTGGCTCTTATATATGGATTCGATATCTCCATTGGAGCGCTGATATTCTTGACGCTTGGTATTATCTTAATTTGGTTATTTGAAAGGAGGACTAAGCTACCAATGGAAACCCTAACGGCTATCGTTATTTCATCATCGCTGGCAATTGCATTCCTATTTCTCCCTGAAGAGGAAGCAATAAAGGCTTTGATAGGAGATATTTCAAGAATAACTATTTTTGATACATTGATTACTATATGCCTTTCAATGATAATCTTCCTTGCGACGAAAAAGATTTATACAAACATCATATTTGCCAGCATATCTGAAGACATGGCCAAGGTGAGTGGACTAAACGTAAATAGATTAAACATTATATACTTGGTTTGTATCGGCCTTGTGGTTGCTATTGGAGTCAAGGTCGTGGGTGGGCTTTTAGTCGCTGCTCTTGTAGCTATTCCAGCCAGTACCAGTAAAAACATAGGTAAGAACCTATTCCAATACTCTTATGGTGGATTGCTATTGGGCAGTGTAGCAGCCGTATTGGGTATATTGGGATACCAGTTTACGGGCATACCCGCTGGCCCATTGATCATTATGACCAGTGCCGTCTTCTTTTTGGCCTCTTTATTTATCGTTAAATAGATGATAAATCAATCATCCGATGTGAACTCCATGGAACTACAATGCATAAGAGGTGAGAAATGAAAGTAGCCAGAGTTTCTGAAATGAGAGCGCTAGATAGGAAAGCCTCAGAAAAATTCGGAATTACGGAACAACTATTAATGGAAAACGCCGGTGAGGCTGTTTACTTTGTAATATTAAGCGAATTAGGGATAGAAGGCAAAAAATTTATTGTTTTCTGCGGAGCTGGAAACAACGGAGGGGACGGATTTGTCGTCGCCAGAAAACTACATTCAAATCGAGGTTCAGTTAAGGTTATAATTCTGGGCGATAAGAGAAAACTCAAGGGCGCGGCTAAACAGAACTTCGATATTATTTCTAAAATAGGAATACAAATACTGAAATTAGAATCCATTGATTCGATAAAAGCAGATGTTGCACACTGCGATGCTATAGTTGATGCATTGTTTGGTACTGGCCTTACGAGAGAAGTCAATGGAACATATCTAGAGGTAATTGATTTGATTAACGAGACCAGAAAAACCGTGATTAGCGTTGACATTCCATCTGGAATTAACGGGAATACTGGAACAATTTTGGGAAACGCCGTTGTGGCAGATTATACGGTAACATTCGGTCTACCCAAGATAGGAAATATTCTCTACCCCGGTTATGGTCACTGTGGGAAATTATATGCGTCATACATATCCTTTCCCCCAGAAGTATACGACTCCGATTCCCTGAAGATAGAAATAAACGATACTCCAAAACTTCCCCTAAGAGATAAAAAAGGTCATAAAGGAGACTTTGGAGAAGCACTGTTTATTGCGGGTGCTTCAAGTTACTTCGGGGCACCATATTTTTCCGCTTTGTCATTCCTAAAAGCAGGGGGAGGTTATTCACGCCTCGCATCTCCGAAATCAATAACGCCATTTATAGCAAACAAGGGAAGCGAGATTGTTTTCATCCCGCAAAATGAGACACACTCAGGCAGTATCTCTCTCAAAAATAAAAAGGAATTGCTCGACCTATCAGAAAAAATGGATTTAGTCGTAATCGGACCAGGAATATCACTTGATGAAGAAACACAGCAACTGGCAAGGGAACTGGCGAAAGAGATCAACAAACCCTTAATTATCGATGGCGACGGAATTACGGCTCTATCGAAGGATTTGGGAATAATTAAGAAAAGGAAGCAGGAAACAATTCTAACTCCTCATTTAGGAGAGATGTCCCGGATTACTAATATGAGCGTAACTGAAATTGATTCCAGCAAAATCGATGTGCTACAAAGTACTGCCAAGGAACTTAATTCCTTCATTATCCTTAAAGGTGCTCATTCGCTCATTGGGTATCCAGATGAAAGAGTATTTATTAATATGAGCGGGAATTCCGGAATGGCTACAGCGGGTTCTGGGGATGTCCTTACAGGTACGATTGCCGCCATGCATGGTTTAGGTCTTAATATTCAAGACGCTGTCAGAAAAGGAGTTTTCATACATGGCCTCTCAGGAGACCTCGCGGCTACAGATAGGGGAGAAGATGGAATAACTGCTCAGGACATACTTGACTACCTACCAGTTGCATTAAAGGCTGACCGTGAAGGACTAACTGAGAAACTCAGGTATCGTTATAACGGAGCGATCGTTATATAGGATGAAATTCGATAAGATCAACCACTCACATCTGGTAACGCTTCACGCCATGATGACTCAATAAACAATCTAAATACTGCCTTTATGAATTCTTATTTTCTTAATATTAAACAAAGGAATTTAATTAAGAGATTAGCCTCCACGGAAAATTCTATAGAACTTCTCAAACAGAGGTATTGTATGTCACAGTGAAATAGTCTTATCTATTCATTATTGAGCATAAAAGGCAAAATGCATCGAGTCCAAAAGGAAAAGCCGATGCTTTAATTGACATAACATTTAATGTTATGTATTGTATAGCTAGGTACAAAGAATAACAGTGTTTAAGATATCTAACGTCAGCCTTTACTTAGCAGAATTAGTTTTACTCCGCCCTCCTTTTATATCACGCCTGACGCCATCTGACTGGTAAGTCGTTAAAAATCAAAATTGGGAGGTTTATACACAAAGCCATGAAGGGAACAATCAAGAGACTATTTAAAAATAGAGGGTTTGGCTTTATCAAGGCTGAGGACAGTAGAGAGATATTTTTTCATATGAGTGGCGTCATTGGCGTGGAATTTGATTCTTTGACTGAGGGTCAGGCTGTAGAGTTTGAAGTGGAGAAAAATCAAAAGAGTTCACGGAATAAAGGACCCCGTGCCGTGAACGTTAAAACAACCGACCAACAACCGTTTTAGGGCCAACATCGTATCGGCAGATGATTAAAGAAGAGTTTGATATTGGTACGTTTGTAAACTCGGGTTAATGTTTCAGCGGCTAATAATGAAAAGGGTCGCTTCGAATTACTAAATTCTCATGTGAGATTATGATACTTTTTCTCTATAATAGCTTAAGCATTCCGATTCACGACCTCTTATTACTCTCCATCCGTTGAGAATACCACTACGTTCGGTAACCACAGTGCACTGATTTTCATCCCCGTCTCTTTCGTAATAGATTATTACCCAGTCCTTAGTCTTCCCGAGTTCGTGTGCGCGAGCACTATTGGAGTACATTGCAGTGAATAACCAACCATCCTCGTCACTGTGAAGAACGGGTAGCCATGCCTTCTTCTCGGGGTTAAATCGTCTAGGTGTAATTGTTTTAAGTTCGCCTCTAGCAGCTTTATCTCTATATTGGTCGTCAATCTTTAGAATTAGCCCCACAGACGGCTGATTAACCTCGATTTCTTTGTCATGCATTTCAAGCCAGCGCAGTCCTCTTCTCGCCCGACGACGTCCCGAACGACTTAACATTGCCGCCAATGTATTACGAATTCCTCTAACACGCCTTTCCCCAAAACCCCCTAAATCCTGCAGCCGCCCATCATTCGCTGCAAGTTCGAGTTCTTCCAATGTATCTATTTTAAGCTCATGGTGTATCTTACTTGCAAGTACTTCGCCAATTCCGGGAACGGTGGTAAAGAGGTCCTCAGGTGATACCTGACCTTCTAAGCGTTCCAAAAATGAAACCCTCCCATTGTAAATAAATTCCAGAATAACCGAAGAAATACTCTTACCAATGTTAGGCAGCTTCTCGAGTCCCTCGATTCCCTCATGATCTACGATAATAACTAAAGGATCTTCGGTTTCGCGAACGGTGCGTGCAGCCTTACGGTATGCACGGACTCTAAATGTACTCCCGCCCTGAACCTCTAGTAAATCGGAGATCCGTTCCAGTACTTCTGCAATCTGATCATTACTTGGATGTAACATGCTCTGCTTATGTTCACCCCATTTTAGAATTCTTTTTATTAAAAGTAAGTAATACTAGACTATTGATATTATAGAGTTTGAGAAGCTTTCGTTAACCGTGGAACTTCGATCGAGAAATTGCTCAATTACCCATATATTAGTCTTAGCATGCTCGGATACTTCAGAGACAGAAAAAATTGAATTCCCATCAGCTAAATAGACATATGGAAGAATCTGATCGCAGGCAAATCTATCGAGACAGGCCATTGAATTAACTTCATTGAGGAATTGGAGAGCCACTTCCTTCCCAACCCTTTCAGCTCTTTTCCCGGGTCGACCAAGGGCATCACTTCCGATTATTGAATCCTCGAATACGCCTATGATGTTAATCTGGCTACCACTTGATAGAGTTGAGTAATATTCAATTTTTCGTTCGATTGGAGCCTTTAACTGTGCCTTTAATGACTCTTCAGCCGCCTCAGCTTGTCGTTCCGCTACTCGGGCTTTTTTCAACGTTTCTGAGGCACCAGAAATAATTGTAATTGTATTAAGGGATCCATGGTCTGGGCAATTCCAATGTTTGGGCTTGCAAGGAATTACGTCAACCGTAACCATAGCATTACCTTTTGGATAAAACCCCCTTATTATAATTTCAGTATCTGTCTTTAGTCCTAATTTTCCCAATATCTTTAAGAAAACAAACCGATAGTAATCCATTGTGGGAGAAAAGAAGGTATCGGTAGCCCCACCGTGAAAATAGATTCTCACCGGTCCCGAAGCGAAAAAAGCCGGAAGGAGCAGAGTCTGTAACAAAAGCGTTATGCTCCCCGCTGTTTCAATTTTTACATTCAATGTAGATGACCTAATTTCGCCGGGTCGAAAAGAAACTTCTTGCGAGTGTAAGTAGTCTCCCTCCAATTTACCATTACAGAGCTTTTTTAGGTTACGAATGCCGATGAGATGCTGAAGTCTTAGCCCTGGCTTCCTGCGGTTTTTTCTAATGTTGAAGACACGACAAGATATGCCAGTTATCGCGGAAAGTGCAAATGCGGTTCTCAGTATCTGCCCGCCACCTTCTCCATAAGAACCATCAATTGTAATGGAGTGTACCTGTTTGAGCACAAAAAATTATTTTACACCTATCCATAAACCATCGGTGTATATGTAAAGAATAATCCCGTCGCTTGAAAAGATATTATATTTACTATGATAGGCTTACGTTCGGCCTTACATCTTCGGCAAAGGGTATCGTGGTCGGTGGTGGCACAACTACTTCATGCAGTACCGACTCCTCTGATACTATCGCCTCCCTTAGAACCTCATCCATATGATCTACCATCTTTAGCTCTATGTCCCTCAATATATTACTGCGTATCTCCCTAAGA